>CADDZP010000056.1 GCA_902812475.1 Actinomycetota bacterium
CCCCTCGAGAGCACCGTGGGTGAGACGTACGAGGCGGCGGGCGTCAGCATCGCCGCGGGCGAGGAGGCCGTCGCCCGCATCAAGGAGCGGGTCCGCAGCACCTTCCGGCCCGAGGTCGTGGGCGACATCGGCGGCTTTGGCGGTCTGTTCGCCTTCGATCCCGGGCGCTACCGCGATCCGGTGCTCGTGTCGTCCACCGACGGCGTGGGCACGAAGGCGCTCGTCGCCCAAGCCACGGGGCGCTACACGACGATCGGCGTCGACCTGGTGGCCATGTGCGTCGACGACATCGCTGCGCAGGGAGCCGAGCCGCTGTTCTTCCTGGACTACATCGCCGTCGGTCGCCTCGAGCCCGACCAGGTCGAGGATCTGGTCGCCGGCATGGTCGACGGCTGCCGACAGGCCGGGTGCGCCCTCATCGGCGGTGAGATGGCCGAGCACCCCGGCGCCCTCGAGCCCGGTGAGTTCGACCTCGTCGGCTTCACCGTCGGCGTCGCCGAGCGCGACGCGCTGATCACCGGCGAGCGCATCGTCGAAGGCGACCGTTTGATCGGTCTGCCGTCCGACGGGCTCCGCTCGAACGGCTACTCGCTCGCCCGGCGGATCCTGCTCGACGTCGCCGGGCTCGACCTGGACGGGCCGGCGTGGTCGGGCGCCCACCACAGCCTGGCCGACGAGCTCCTGAAGCCGTCCGACGTCTACGCCCCGGCCCTCGGTGTGCTCGGGCGCGAGGTCGACGTCCACGGTCTGGCGCACATCACCGGCGGGGGGCTTCCCGGCAACCTCTCCCGCGTGCTGCCTGGCCACTGCGACGCCGTGGTGCGCCGCGACGCCTGGGAAGCGCCCCGCATCTTCTCCGAGATCCAGCAGCTCGGTGACGTCGCCGCCGACGAGATGGCACGCGTCTTCAACCTCGGGATCGGGATGGTGGCTGTCGTGCCGCCCGCCGACGTGCTCCGCGCCCACGACGTGCTGCGCTCGCATGGTGTGGGCTCGGTGGAGATCGGTGAGGTCACCCCGGGCTCGGGAGCTGTCACCATCGTCTGATCGTGAGCCGTGAGCAAGCGCAGCGAGCGAACCGATGTAGACGCGCAGTTTTCGCCGCGAAGCGGCGAGTGAGGACCTTGCTCATATTCTCGCCGCCGAAGGCGGCCTCTCCATGAGCAAGGTCCTGATCGTCGACGACGAGCCCGACGTGCTGCTTCTCCTGCGCGTCAATCTGGAGGCGGCCGGCTACGAGACCGTGCTCGCCGCCGACGGCGAGATGGCGCTGAATCGCATCGCCGAGGCTGACCCCGACGTCGTGCTCCTCGACATCATGATGCCGGTCATGGACGGGTGGGGCGTTCTCCGGGCGCTGGCCGACCGCGATCAAGCCCCGCGGGTCGTGGTCGTCTCAGCCAAGTCGAGCGACCGCGACGTGGTGCGGGCGCTCACGTCGGGAGCCGTCGACTACGTCACCAAGCCGTTCGATCCCGACGACCTCGTCGATGTCGTCCGCCGCACGGCCACCAGCTCGTCGGACGAGCTCGACGCGCACCGCAAACGCAAGATCGAGCGCTCGGGAGGAGGCGCGTGAGCACTCGTCGGACTCACCTCTCGACGTGGGCTCTCGCCGGGGCGTTGGTCTTCCTCGCCACGTCATGCGGCCAGTCATCCATGACGCGGTCGGACGCCCGCGCCTTCGCCCACAGGGCCCTGACCCACATCGGATTCACCAACGTGCACGTGGCGCGGCAGGTCACGCTGGCGGCCTACCGGTCGCCGGATACCCGCCTCCGAAACCAGAAGCCGGTGGCCGTGTGGCAGACCCGCAGCACAATCGGCGACCAGGGCACCGTCGACCTCTACGTGCCCCGCAAAGGCAACAGCGCCGTCTTCGTACGCGACGAGGCCACGGCGGGAGGCCCGCTCCTCAGCGACCGCCAGTTCCGGCTTCTCCGCGACTTTCGGTACAACCCCGCCGCCGACCGCAGGCGGAACCGTTTACGCGGCCCGACGATCGCCGCCATCGTCCTCGCCGTCCTCGTCGCCGTTGCTCTGTTCGTCGCTGTCATGCTCGGCCGGGTGTCGGGTCGGCGAGGACGAGGCGACGGAGGCGGCGACGAGCTGGGGCCGCCACTGGACGCCGGGCCACCCGCCGATGACCTACTGCCCCAGCCCACGACCGCTTCCTAGATCAGCGGTCAGTGCCACGCCATCTGGCGGATGGCGTTGGCGACGGCGTCGCTCCCGATGGTGACGGCCGCCTCCATGGGTGCGGCGAAGGGCATGGCGGGGACGTCGGGCATGGCCAGGCGGCGGATGGGGCAGTCGAGGTCGTAGAAGGCCTCCTCGGCCACGATGGCTGAGACCTCGCCGCCGACGCCGAAGCTGATGTTGTCCTCGTGGACGATGAGGAGGCGGCCGGTCTTGGCCACCGACGCCAGGACGGTGTCATTGTCGAGCGGGGAGATCGTCCGCAGGTCGACGATCTCCACCGACACCCCCTCGTCGGCGAGCACAGCCGCCGCGTCGAGGCAGACGTGGCGGTGCATGCCGTAGGTCACGACGGTGACGTCGTCGCCGGCCAAGGCCACATCGGCGACGCCGATGGGGACCCGCCACTCGCCGGCGGGGACGAGGCCCTTCACCAGCCGGTAGGTCTTCTTGTGCTCGAGGAACAGCACCGGATCGGGGTCGTCGACGGCCTCGCGCAACATGCCCGCCACATCGGCGGGCGTCGACGGCGCCACCACCTTCAAGCCCGGCACGTGCGCGTAGAACGCCTCGATCGCCTGTGAGTGGTACAGCGCCCCGTGCACGCCGCCACCCCATGGCGTCCGCACCACCAGCGGCACCGAGAAGTCGCCGTTGGAGCGGTAGTGGATGCGGGCCGCCTCGCTGACCAGCTGGTCGAAGGCGGAGTGGATGAAGTCGGCGAACTGGATCTCGGCGACGGGACGGCGACCGGCCAGCGCCAGCCCGATGGCGACGCCCACGATGCTCGACTCGGCCAGCGGGGTGTCGAGCACCCGGGCCTCGCCGAAGCGGCCGTGCAGGCCGTCGGTGGCCCGGAAGACGCCCCCTCGCGGGCCGACGTCCTCGCCCAGCACCATCACCCGCTCGTCGGCCAGCAGCAGCTCGCCCAGCGTGTCCCGGACGGTCTCGATGACGTTCTTCTCCGTGCCTTCTCGGGGAGCCGCGGAGACGACACGCAGCTCCGGCCGGTCGCCGAGGCCGTCGGGGACCCGCGGCGTCGGACGAAGGGGCCGGGCGAACACCTTGGTGAACGCCTCGTCGCCGCGGGCGGCAGCCGCCGCCTCGGCCCGGCGGGCGGCGTCGTCGATCTCGGCCTTGACGTCGGCCTCGACCTTCTCCTCGTCGCGCTCCGACAGCAACCGCTGTTCTATGACGTACTGCTTCATCCGCTGCAGTGGGTCCTTCTTGCGCCAGGCCTCGACCTCCTGGGCCGTGCGGTACGTGCGGTCGTCGTCGTCGGAGGTGTGCGCGAGATACCGGTACGTCTTGCACTCGATCAGCGTCGGGCCCTCGCCGTGGCGCGCCCGCGTGCGCGCCGCGTGCGTCGCCGCGTACACGTCGAGGGGGTCGTTGCCGTCGACGATCACGCCCGGGAACCCATAGGAGTGGGCGTGCTGGGCGATGTTCTCGACGGCCGACTCCTTGGCGAGCGGCACCGAGATGGCGTAGCCGTTGTTCTCGCAGACGAGCACCACCGGCAGGCGGTGGATGCCGGCGAAGTTCAGCGACTCGTGGAAGTCGCCCTTGGAGGCCGCCCCGTCGCCGAAGTAGGCGACGGCGACGCGTCCGTCCTCGGCCATCTTCGACGCCAGCGCCATGCCGGCGGCGTGGGGGATGTGGGTGGCGATGGGCGACGAGCCGGTCACGATGTTCAGCCGGCTGCTGCCCCAGTGGTTGGGCATCTGCCTGCCCCCCGACGACGGGTCCGACGGCCGGGCGAACACACCGAGCAGCACGTCGTACGGCGTCATGCCCAGCGTGAGCACCACGCCGACGTCGCGGTAGTACGGCAGCACCATGTCGTGGCCGGCCTGAATGGCCCAGGCCGAGCCCACCTGGGCGCCCTCGTGGCCCTGACAGCTGACGACGAAGGCGGCCTTGCCCATGCGGTTCAGGGCCCAGATCTTCTGGTCGAGGCGCCGGGCCAGCAGGATGGTGCGGTACATGCCGACGAGGTCGTCGTCGCTGAGGCCGAGCTCGGTGTGGCGGTCGTGCAGGTGGAGCGACGACAGGTCCTCCGCCGTCTTGTCGAGAACCTTGGCCACGGCCGTCCCTCCTGAGCTCTTACGACGATGGAATCACGGGAACGTGCGAATCTGGTGGACGCCCGCGTCCAGGCGCGCTCGTCCGATCGCAAGAGCGGCCTCGACGGGCGTGACCCCGTCTCGCTTGGCTGCGTCGACGATCGTGAGGGTGGTGTCGTACACGCGCGCGACTCGTGCGAAGGCGGCGTCCCGGTCGTAGCCGCCCGCCGACCACTCGAAGGAGATGTTGATGATGCCGCCGGCGTTCACGACGAAGTCGGGGGCGTAGAGGACCCCGGCGTCGGCCAGCATGCGCCCGCACCCAGGCGACGCCAGCTGGTTGTTGGCCGCCCCGGCGACCGCCCAGCACCGCAGATCGGGGATCGTCGTGGCGTTCAGCACGCCGCCGAGGGCGCAGGGGGAGAAGATGTCGCACGGGACGCGATGGGCCTCGTCGGCGGCGACGACGGCGACGTCGTAGGACGACCGGACCCTCTCGACGGCCTCGGCGGACACGTCGGCGACGGTCACCCGGGCGCCGGCCTGGACAAGGTTGGCGACCAGATGCGATCCCACCTTCCCGACGCCCGAGACGACGACATGGCTGTCCGCCAAGGCGTCGCGTCCCGTGGACAGGAACAGCAGGGCGCGCATGGCCGACGCCAGGCCGAACGCCGTCGCCGCCGACGGATCACCGGAGCCGCCCAGCGCCTCGCTGGTGCCGGTGACGTAGCGGGTGACGCCGCGGATGACGTCCATGTCGGCCTGGGTGGTGCCCACGTCCTCGGCCGTGATGTACCGGCCGGCCAGGGCGTCGACGAAGCGGCCGTAGGCGAGCATGAGGTCCTCGGTGCGGTCACGAGCGGGGTCGCCGATGACGACGGCCTTGCCGCCACCCTGATCGAGACCGGCGACGGCCGCCTTGTACGTCATCCCCTCGGACAGGCGCAGCACGTCGGCCAGCGCGTCGTCATCGGACGCGTAGGGGAAGAAGCGGGTGCCGCCGAGGGACGGCCCCAGCGCCGTCGAGTGGATGGCCACGATGGCCCGCAGCCCGCTCGCCCGATCGTGACAGAAGACCACCTGCTCGTGGTCCCCCGCCTCGATGCGGTCGAAGATGTTCACCCAAATCCGAGGGTACCGCCGCGCCACCGCTACGAAACCAGGAGGCCCATCCGCGGAACGTGGACAAATGACTAGACCATTCGGGCGCCTTGAAATGGTCAGTGCGGGCTATCGACTGACAATCCGGTCCCGTCGTATGTTCAGTGCACCAATCGGACACGAAGGGCAACCATGGACGAGCACCAGGCTCCAGACGCACTCCTCACGCCATCGGAAGTCGCCGCGCTGTTCCGCGTGAACCCCAAGACCGTCACCCGTTGGGCCCGGTCCGGCAAGATCACCGCCATTCGGACCCTCGGCGGACACCGGCGCTTCCGGGCCTCGGAGGTCCGCCAGTACCTCGAGCAGGCGGAGCGCTCCGAGATCATGTGACAACGGCTCCCGTACGGGAGCCGTTTGCTTTCTCCCTCGCGCTCCACAGCGGGCGGCGGCACGCTAGAACGGGCCCGGCGGGCCGATCTTCAGAGGGAGAACTTTTTCATGGGCGCCGCCCAGCGCGATGACGACGACATCACCACCGTCGTCGATGCGGCCGAGGCCATCCTCCTCGTCGAGAACGCGCCGCTCGCCCTTGCCGTGATCCTGCCCAACGGCCGGGTGGCACTGGCCAACCGCGCCTTTCGCGAGTACCTCGGCTATGAGGCCGGCGAGATGGCCGGCGCCGCCGCCGTCTCGTTCGTGGCCCCCGGTCATGTGCAGGCGCTTCGCGAGCAGTGGTGTGACCTGCTCGCCAACGGAGTCAGCCTCGAGCATTCGATCGAGCTCCGCTGCCGCAACGGCGACTGTGTCCCTGCGCGCGTGTCGAGCGTGGTGGTCGCCGACGACGACGGCACGCCGAGGTTCGTGCTCACCCGGGCGCTCGCCGCCTGAGGGCTAACGACCGCTGTCGAGGGCCACACGCGCCACGACGTAGCGCACGGTTCCTTCTTCATCGCACACGAGGGCGCTCGAGGACCGCACGGCGACCTCGGCCCCGTCCTTGCGCCACAGGCGGAACGGCCGCTCGGGCGTGACCGCCATCCCCGACTGGATGCGGTCGTCCCATGTCTCGAACAGAACCTCGTGGTCGGCCGCGGCGACGACCTCGGCCGCGGCCTTGCCGATCAGCTCGTCGTAGTCGTAGGCAAGGAGCTCCCGCATGGCCCGGTTGGCGAGGACGATGCGGCCGCTCACGTCGATGACCGAAAGAGGCAGCGCCGCATTCTCGAAGGCGAGGAGATGCTCGGCTGTGCCCGCAACCGTGGGCGCGAGATCGTCAAATCCCTCGGGCTCGCTCACGGGGTGGACGCGTCAGTCCGAGAGCTGGCTGGCGTGGGGCGCCCGCCGCTGGCGCAGGTGGGCCTCGAACGCCTGGGGCGGTCGCTCGAGGTCAGCGACCGTGAGCCCGAGCGCCACCGCGATCATCACCACGTTCTTGATCGACGAGTCGGTGTTGGCGAGGAAGCCCTTGACGGTGCCGACGGCCACGCCGGTCAGCGCCGAGAGTGTGACCGCGTCCTGGCCTGTCGCCGCCATCGCCGTGCGGGTGTTGGCCCGGATCCAGCCCAAGCGCTCGGTGGCCGCCGTGTCGATCAGGCGGCGGACCTCCGAGACCAGCGTGCCATCGGCGAGCTCTTCACGCACCTCGCTAGGGTACCACGCTGAGTGAGTGCAGTCTATCAAAATGTTGACACAGAACTCTGAACCCCTCAGGCTACGGGGGTGGCCATGACCGACATCGAAGAACCCGCTCCCATCCAACCGACCCAGCAGCACCAGCAGCCCGGCGGGTCCGACGACGCCGTCGTCGAGTCCATGGGCCGTGTCGTCGGCGCCCTGCGCCGATTCTCCGGCCATACCAGCGAGGTCCTGGAGGCCTTCGACCGCGCCATCCAGCGCCTCGAGTCCGGGTCGTCCTACCGCGACGTCGTCGCCGAGGAGAACCTGTTCGTCGACTTCACCGAGGGCCCACTCAAGGAGCTGCTCGACGCCCTCACCGACTTCCGCCGCCGGCAGGCCCAGGCCCTCTACGACGACGGCATGACGATGGCCCAGCTGGGCCGCCTCCTCGGCGTGACCCGCCAGCGCGTCGCCGTGCTCCTCGGCGCCAAGCGTTCACGCACCTGACCCAGGCAGAATGCCGCCGTGGTGAGGGCGACGCTCGCCGGGCGGCATGCCATCAAGCGGGCGCTGGGCGCGGCCGGCGCCGGCGTCGTTGCCTTTGCCATCACCATGATGTTCGCCCCGTGGCAGGCCGCCTTTCTCCTCGGGTGGGTCGCCATGGCCGGGTCGTTCGTCGGGTCGGTCCTCGTCGAGCTGTGGGATCACGGCGCTGAGGAGACTGCGGCCGTGGCCACGCGGGAGGACGACTCGCGCGCGGTGGCAGACCTGTTCCTGGTGTCGGCCGCGGGCGTCAGCCTGGCCGCCGTCGCCTTCGGGCTGCTCAAGGCGGGCGAGGAGCACGGCGCCGCCCGCGTGCTGTTCATCGCGGCCACCGTCGTCAGCGTCTTTCTGTCCTGGGGCGTCGTCCAGACCGTCTTCACCCTGCGGTACGCCCGGCTGTACTACCGCGAGCCCGAGGGTGGCGTGGAGTTCAACCAGGACGACGACCCCGACTTCCTCGACTTCGTCTACCTGGCGCTGACCGTCGGGATGACGTACCAGGTCTCGGACACGAACATCAGCGGACGGGCCATCCGGCGAACCATCAGCCGCCACGCCTTGCTCTCGTTCCTGTTCGCGACCGTCGTGGTCGCCGTGATGATCAACGCTGTGGCCAGCCTGTTGAGCTGACCATCCCGCCGCGACCGTCGTCACGCTGATAAGTGGTCGGGGCCGGCGTCGATCCGGCGACCCCGCGCTTTTCAGGCGCGTGCTCTACCAACTGAGCTACCCGACCTAGGTACTACGAATCTATGCCGTGTCCCTTGCAGGAGCGGTCCTGACGGGATTTGAACCCGCGACCTCCGGCTTGACAGGCCGGCGTGCACTCCAAACTGCACCACAGGACCAGAGGTGGCCCAGGCACCCTACCGTTTGGCGGCCGCGACGAGTTCGCCGGCACTGTGGCCGCATCGAGGAGCTGAGGCGAGCCCTGGCAGCACCCCCAACGGGATTCGAACCCGTGCCGCCACCTTGAAAGAACGGTCCGAACTGTCTGTCACGTCGACTCAGGAGGGCACCGCCCGCTGGAATCTACCGACTCCACCGGTTTTCGGTTGCCTTCTGCTGACTAGCTGCTGACGGTTCCGTAGCGGCCCATCGAACAGATCTGCCGTTCGGTAAACGACGCCGCCCCACGCCCCTCACGGTGGTGACCTTGATGGAGACGTAGGCCCCTGAGATGTGAATCTCTCGCCTTTTGACTAGCTATCCAATAACCCCATTCGCGCCCTCGCCCCCCGCACCACCACGCCACGCGGGCGGCGCGAGGAGTGCACATCCACGGTCTAGGAGCGCGGGCGTCGGGAGACCGCCTTTGTCGTCCTCGCTCGGTGGGCCGCGCCGCCCGAGCGGGCGTCGAGTGCGGCGCCAGTTCTGCGAAGCAGCGGCGCGGAACTGCTGGGCCGAGAGCCGACGCAGAGTGGCGCCGTGGTGGAAGAGAACGTCATCGGCGGCGAGCTCGACGACCTCGTCGACGGCAGCACTTACCTCGGGCTGTTGAGGCGTCAGCTCGATGACCCGGTCGGAAGCCGCAAGCAGCCGGCTGTCGTGGGTGGCCACGATCACGGTACGGGCGCCGGCGGCCAATTCTCGTAACAGACGCACGACGCCCTCGACCTGGATGTAGTCAAGATGCGCGGTGGGCTCGTCGGCCAGCAGCACCTCCGCGTCGTGAACGAGGCTGCGGGCAATCGCAACGCGTTGCTGCTCACCGCCGGACAGTTCGCCGGGTCGGTGATCAGGACACGGACTTCCTGAGCCGACGCTGTCGCCGAGGCGACGACCTCGCCGCCAATGTCGGCGGCGATGACGTACAAGGCGGCGAGCGCAGCCCGGAGCGACGACGGACGGGCCACCAGCTGGACGCCGTCCCTGCCACCCCACCTGAACCTCGACCTGCCGGCGACCTGCGTCATCGGCCGCTTGGCGCAAGAGACCATTCAGGTCGAAGGTGACTGGCGTGCTGCTGTCGGTAGCGGCCGCAACGAGCGCCGGTAACGCAGTGAGCGCGGCGTTGAGTCGTCGCGATTCCTCCTCCGCACTCGAGAGCATCGTGCGCCGGAACTCGGCGTCCTCCTCGTCGTCGAGGACCGACGTCAGCGCGAGCCTGATCGACCCCACGCTGCTGCGGATGTCATGGAGGGCCGCCGCTATCGCGTCCGCCGGGCTCGCTTCCACCGTCGGGATGCTAGGGGGCGCCGACGACCGCGAAGAGGTGCCACGTTCCTGGCACGCCGCGCAGTTCGTGGCTGCCACGGTCCTCGAACTGGGCGCCCGACCCCAACACGAGATCACGCACAGTTTGCGACGCCAGCACCTCACTCGGCTTGGCGGCGGCCGCGACGCGAGCGTCGATGTTGAGGGCCATGCCGTGCACGTCGTCGGGGAGGATCTCGCACTCCCCCATGTGCAGCCCGATCAGTACGTCGAGCCGCGGCCGCAGTACACCAACGTCGAGCGCCATCAACAATCAGTACGAGTCGTTGTCCATGTGGTCCAGGACTAACCCGGACTGTTCAGTAGTCCGCCGGCGGACGGCTGACGGGCTGAGCCGCGGGAGTGTTGGGTTTGGCCGCGGTTTCCGGGCGCGCGGGACTCAGCGGGTGTGCGTCGTTCGGGGTTGTCCGGCTCGTCGATCACCGGGCGGTCGCCGAGGAGCCGCGGTGGCGCGTTCAAACGCGCAGCGGCGGATGCTCAAGCCGGTCGATGGCCGCGACGAGGGCAGCGGCCCATGGCCAGTCGTCGGGGATACGAATCCAGCGTTGTCGGCTGGTGCGCCCGAGCCGGGCAGCCGCGTGCGACGGCAAGCGAAGCCGTTGGGGTTCAGCGCGGGTGAGGTCGCCGTCGATAGTGAGCAGCCGCGTCCAGGCGAGCAGGTCCTGAGCTACGGAGGAGAGCAGCCACGCGTGGTTGATGCCGAACGACGCGGAGGGCAGGTTGGCGAGGCCGAGGGTCTTGGCGTCGCAGATGTTGCGCTCGGCCCGACCGCGACCGCGGTAGCGCGCTTCGAGATGCGCGATGTCGTCATCGACAAGGTCGGTGAAGTGCACCGACGCCAGGAGCGCAGGGCGTGGTAGCGGGGATAGGGGTCGGCCCGCCCCTCAGGTGTGCGGAAGAGCTCGCCTCCTGTGCAGGACTCTCTCAGGAGGACTCTGGACCGACGGCGTCAACGTCTTGGTCAAGGCCCAGTAACGGCGTCCTGTGTGGTCGGGGCCGGGCCAGCGCGAAGGAAGGGATGACCCAGGCCCGTCGACCACTTGGCCCGAGAATAGAGAGTCGAGATGACGCCGCATGTGCCACCGGGTGACGACGAGGCAACCCGCTCGTGAACCTTGGCGAGCGGTTGGGAGGCGTAACAGCCCGATGGCGCATGTCACAGCTCCCAGGCCGGAAGTTCTCCGAACGGAAACGTGCACGTCTCTGGCGACTAACGCCGGGTCGGTAGGACGAGGGCATGGCTTATGACATCGATGCCGGACCCATCATCCAGACGCTCTACGTCGCCCGACGCCTCGATCTCCCGCCCCTCACCGCCCAGGCCGCCTTCGACGCCCATCGCGGAGCCAACGGCGGCGATGCGTCAACGGTGATCGAGACACCCACGACCCAGCTGTGGCTCAAGGGCGCGGGGCTCGTCGATCGCGTCTGCAGGTGCGCGCCGCTTCGCCAGGTACCCGGCCGTCTCAGGCGGCGCGCAGCGCTCGTGTCCGTGCCAGTAGAGGTGGAAGTTACGCCTTGGTCGGACATGCAGTGTGAGGTCGGCATGCGGCCGTGCCGACGAACGGTCCCGCTGGCGGATTGCCGCCGTCAGCGTCGGTACCTCGACCTCGCTGTCGAGGCCGTCGAAGGGCTCGTACAGATGTTGGAGAACCGTGTCGACGACTGGATGCTGACCGTGCTCGCCGATGTCGATGCCACGGCGCCTTCCCGGGACTGAGCCCGGCGCAGCAACTTCGGCTGATGTCACCAACTCCGCAAGCGCCGGCGCGCTGGCGTGGCACCGGCCGATCTCTACGCTCGCGTGATCGGGGAGCCGATGTCCTCCGCCGGGCGCGAGCTTCTCGGCGAGGGGGCATGGTCGACGTTCGCGTGCGACCTCCACCGGGGCCGCACGCCGATTGGCCGTCCTGCATCACAGCTGCTGTGCCGGCTTGCCCGTCGGCCGTCGCGGACCCGCGCCGGCTTGCTGCTTGCAGCGCTCGCTCCCACCGGCGCGCTGCCGACCGAGCCGATGGCCGACGCCTTCAACCGCATGCTCGGCGGCGCGTGGCCGGACAGGACGCTCTGGGTCGGCGCCATCGAACTCGACAACGGCGACCGCGTCATCCTCGGTCCCGACGGCGGACCCGCGCGGTCGACGTCGGCACGGCCGTCGCCGCCTCGAGCGCGGTGCCGCCCGTCTTCGGGTCCGGTCGTCGTTCGCCGGGCTTCGCCTTGTCGACGGTGGCCTCTACTCCCCCGCCAACGCCGACGTGCTCGCTGACGCCCTCAACGGCTCGACGCCGCCGTAGTCTCCGCGCCCGTGGGCATCGGTGCGCGGCCGGGTCGCCGAGGGCCGACCTTCCGGGCCGGCTGCTGAACCACTGGACGACATGGCGGGAGCTTGGCCGGGTCCGCGAGGTGGGCGTACCGGCGACCGTCTACGAGCCCGGCGCGTCCGAGCTCGAGGGGGTCAGCGCCGTCCGCCGGCGCTGTGCTGAAGGCCTCGACCACGCCCGCCAGGCACAACAGGACTTCGACTCGCTCTCCAAGCGGGAGCGCAAGGAGTTGGCCGCACGCGGCGAGGCGCCCGCCTCGGGCAGGGCGAGGGAGTGGGCGGCGCGGGCGGCGACGCCGACGCCGACATCGACCAGCTGCGACGACGGGGCGAGCGCCGGGCGGCGTACTTCGAGGCCCACCGCGACGACGTCGAGCGCTACCGGCTCCTGAACCGGGTGATCGACACCCGCGAGGGCAAGGCGATCTCGAGAGCCGCCGCGCTACCTCACAGAGGCGCTCGGCCCCCGCCCCGACACGCCGAGGGCCCGGGCGGCCTGGACCGAAAGGGTCGCCGCCGTCGAGCGGCACCGGCTGGCATTTGGCATCACCCACCCTGAGCGGCCCTTTGGGCCAGGAGCCCGCACGCGTCACCGACCGCTACTTGGCCCATCGCGAGGCGAACCGCCAACTCGATTCCGCGAGCTATCACCTCGAACGAGCGGGTATCCAGCACAACCTGGCCCGAGCGCAACGTGCTCACGCGCGAGATCGGACTGGAGCTGCGTATGCCAGGTCCGCGTTAGTTCGGCGCGACGACCGCCAGTCGGCTCACCTCAGCAGCCTGCGCCAGCCGCGAGTCGTAGGTCACGAACGCGGTGAGGTCCGGACCGATGGAGAGAGCGCTCGCGAGATGGATGGCATCAAGGCTGCGCAGTTCGGCCTGTCCGACGACGGCCGCCTGTTCCACGATCGGGCCGACGATCGGGACGAGGTCCAGCCCGGCAAGCAGCCCCCGCGCAGCGGCGAGGGTGGTCTCGTCGAGGCGGCGGCAGGTGCGTAGCACCTCGATCGTCGAGAGCTCGCTGGTGACCTTACCGATGTCGGCTCGGCCGCTGATCCATCGCTCGAGTGCCTCGCTTTCCGCTTCATCGAAGACCAACTTCACCAACGCGGACGCATCGACGTAGATCACGACAGTCGCTCGTCGCGTAGCTCTTGCAGCACTGCCGATGCAGGTGCAGTCCCTTCGGTCAGGCGCGATCTCTTGGGCACAGCGAACGGTGTCTTCGCCGGGACGAGCTGCCCGCCGGCGATCAGGCGCTCGCGCGCCGCTGCCGCGGCCGTCGGGGGCACGAGCAAAGCCACGAGGTGGCCGCGCTCGGCAACCTCGATCGTCTCGCCCGACTTCACCCGGTCCAGCCACCGGCTGGCGTGTTGGCGCAGCTCACGAACGCCGATCCTGGTCATGCTCGGATAGTAGCACCTAACGTGCTACATCTGATGCGAGCATCAAGTCTCGGCGTCGACCTCCTCGATCGCCGCCGCGTCCTGATCCTCCGGCGCCGGGCCCGTCCGCGTCTGGTTCAGGAGGTCGAGGATCTCCTTCCGCACATAGAGATAGCGACGGCTCCCGGGCAGGCGCCGGGCCGGGACCGCACGCAGGCCATCACCGTCTTCTTGTGCACGTCGAGACCCCCGCAACGCTCCACGATCACGTCCACAACCCCAGCTCCCTATGTTCGGCGTATCGGACGTGCCGCCCACGGGGAGCTGCGTGATCAAAGACTCTGAGACACGTGC
>CADDZP010000057.1 GCA_902812475.1 Actinomycetota bacterium
CTGTTGACGCGGCCGAGAAGCTCGTCGGGGATGATGGCCTGGCGCAGGGAGACGGTGACGACGTTCCAGGTGACACCGACGAGCCCACCGACGGCGCCCATGACGCCGACCACGTAGGCGTTGGAGTTCATGGCGACCACGAGGTAAGCGAGGCCGTTGACCACGGCCGCCGCCAGCAGCGCCGACCCGGGCCCGACGGCGCGGACGATCCTGGTGGCGAAGACGCTGCCGACGATGCTCCCGACCGCCCCGGCGCTGAACAGCAGGCCGTACCCGGCCGTCGACACATGCAGGTCCTCTGTCGCGAAGAGCACGAACACGGCGCCGGACGCAGTGGTCAGCAGGTTCCACGTGCCCAGCATCAAGGCGAGGGTTCGCAGCAGGCGATGACGCCACAGCCAACGCAGCCCTTCGCCGATCTCCCTCGTCAGTCGGCGCCGTTGGACGGATTCAAGGCGCGCACGCGGTGCGGTGCGGATCCCGAGGACGAGGGCGACGGCCGACACGAACGAGCCGGCGTCGAGGAAGAACGGCGCCGCCATCGCCGCCGCGAACAGGAGGCTGCCGATCGGCGGGCCCACGAACTCCTCGGACACGATCTGGACGCCGAAGAGGCGGCTGTTGGCGTCCTCCAACTCGTCCCGCTGCACGACCGACGGCATGAGCGCCTGAGCAGCGTTGTCGAACAGGGTCTCGCCCGTTCCGAGGAGGAAGGCGACCACGACCAGCAACGGGATGCTCGTGGCGCCGAACACGACGGCGGTAGCGAGCCCGAACATGACCAGCGCCCGGCCGCTGTCGACCTGCCACATGACTCGCCGCCGGTCGATGCGGTCGACGAGCGCACCGCTGACCAGGCTGAACAGCAGCCAGGGCAGACGCCCGGCGAAGGTGACAGCGGCGACGGCGCCGGGGCTCCTGGTCAGGCTGGCAGCGAGCAGCGGAAGCGCCGCCTCCCGCACGCCGTCGCCCAGGGTCGAGATCCCGGCGGCTGCCCACAGCCGCCGATACGCAGGACCCAGCGGCCGGCGGATCACCCGCCGTGTCTATCGTCGCAGCCCGTTCTCGGCGCACAAATGTGTGGTCCCCGCACATTTCTGCGCCAAGAACGGTGAAGGGGGTGGGCGGCTCAGCGCTGGTCGAAGGCGACCTTGATGGCGCCGGTCTCGCCTTGGCGGGCGAGTGTCGAGAACGCCTCCCGCCACTGCTCGAGCGGGAAGGTGTGGGTGAGCATCCGGGAGACGTCCACCCGGCCCTGCTGGACGAGGTCGAGGTAGTGGGCGATGCCGTGCTGGCGCTTGCCGTCGACCTCCTCGATCCCGAAGGCGTTGGAGCCGACGACGCGGATCTCCTTGAAGTACAGGGGCGCCCACTCGAAGCGGCCGGGCGCGCCGACGCCGGTGACGACGAGAGACCCTCGTCCCTCGAGCACACGGATGCCGACCTCGAGCGTGTCAGGCTTGCCGACAGTGTCGTAGACGACGTCCACATGGCCGGGGTGGCACCAGGGCAGGCCCTGCCAAGGCTTGCGGAGCACACCGCCCGACCACCGGGCCAGCGACTCGACCAGTTCCTGGCGCGGCTCCGGTTCGAAGACCGTGGCGCCCAGGCTGCGCGCCATGTCAGCCTGTCCCGGCCAGCGAGCGATCGTCGCGACCTCGACCTCTGGGTAGAGCGAGCGGAGGATGCCGGTGGTCGTCGTCCCGAGGGCGCCGGCGCCGTAGACGACGGCTTTGCCGCCCGGGGGCGGCGGCGTGCGCGTCACCGCGTGGAGGGACACGGCGAAGGGGTCGGCGAGCACGGCGACCTCGTCGGGGATCTCGTCGGGGACGGGGATCACCATCGAGTGATGGGCGGGCACCAGCTCGGCGAAGCCGCCGGTGGCCTCCTTGGCGTTGCCGGTGTGGATGCCGGGCGACAGGCGGCCTTCGGTGAAGCTCCAGCACAGGCTGAGGTCGCCGGCCTGGCACGCAGGACAGGGCGGATCGATGCCGCGGGGGCCGCAGGACAGCCACGGGTTGAGCACGACGCGCTGGCCGGGCTCGACCCCGGTTGCGTCGGCGCCCACGTCCTCCACCGTCGCCACCAGTTCGTGCCCCAGCACCTGCGGAAAGGAGATGAGCGCCGTCATGGCGTTGTCGATCTCATCTTCGGCGTTCTCCATGAACACCTGCTTGGCGTCCGAGCCGCAGATGCCGGTGATCCGGGACCGCAGCACGACCCAGTCCGGGCCGATGGGCTTGGGGTCCTCGACCTCGACGAGATCCATCGGCGTGGTGGCGAGGCCCTTCTCCAGGGCGTTGGCGTCGTCGGCGACGTCGCGCGCCTTTGTCTCGACCCCGAAGACGAGCGCCTTCATCGGGCCTACCGACCCACGCTCTTGACCCAGGCGGCGGCGCCGGCCATGAACCCGTCGATGTCGGCTTGCTTGGCGTCGACGATCGGCTTCATGTCGGGTAGGTAGTGCTCGAAGGTGTCGCCCTCGATGGCGGCGACGATGCCCTCGGCCACGTTCTCGGGTGGCTCCTTGTCGCCCTCATAGAGCGGGTCGTCCTCGCCGGGCGTGTACCAGATCTCGGTCTCGATGGCGCCCGGGTTGATGAGGCGGATCTCGAGGGGCGTGTCCCACAGGTCGACCGCGAGGGCCTCGCTCCAGCCGTTGAGCGCGAACTTGCTGGCCGAGTAGGCCGCTTCACGGGGGTTACCGAGGCGACCGGCCACGCTGGAGACGTTCACGATCGATCCCTTGCCCCGCTCGAGCATCTTCGGCAGGAGGGCCATTGTCATGCGAGCGGGCGCGAAGAAGTTGACGCGCATCACCTCTTCCACTTCGTCGAAGGTGAGGTCGGTGACGTGGCGGCGCTTGGGGATGCCGGCGTTGTTCACGAGGATGTCGACGTGGCCGAAGGCGTGCCACGCCTCGAGGGCGACCCGCTCGGCGAGCTCGAGGTCGCCGAGATCGGCCGGCCAGATGCGGGAGTCGGGTGCGTTCGCCTTGGCATCGGCCAGCACGTCCTCGAGCCGCTCCTTGCGGCGGGCGACGAGACCGACGGTGACGCCCCGCTTGGCCAGCGACCGACCCAGCGCAGCGCCGATTCCTGACGAGGCGCCCGTGACGAGTGCTGTCGTTCCTGCGCGCAGCTTCACAACCTGACGTTACCGTCAGGTCCCCGGCGGCCGCTCGTGCGCCGAAGGCGCCTCTTCGGATGCCGCTCGACGCGTCTCTGCGCACCAAGCGCCGCTCTACGACGCCTGGCGCGCAGAGACGGCGATCACGCGTCCCGTATGGCTGCCAGTTGGTCGCAGTAGTGCTGTGGCGACCTCGTCCGGAAGGTGAGGTTGGCGATGGTGGCGCCTGTGGCGGCGAGGTCGTCGAGCGCTCGGCGGGCGCCGTCGGGGTCGCCGAGTGGGTCGACAGCGCGGACTGGGCTGAGGACCACTTCGATGTCGGTGTCTCGCGCCTGCCAGGCGTCGGTCTGCCGTGCCTCGGCGAGCATGGTCTTGATCTCATCCGAGCTCAGCGCGAACGGGACCCATCCGTCGGCCAGCTCGACGGCCCTCCGCAGCGAGCGCGCCGATCTGCCGCCGATCCAGATCGGCATGCGCTCCTGCACGGCCCACGGGTCGACGACGAAGCCCTCGTAGTCGTAGTAGTCACCGTGGTATTCGGGCTCGCGCTTGCCGAGCGAGGCGCGCAGGGCCCTGAGGGCGTCATCGGCGCGGTCACCTCTGTCGTCGAAGGGGGCGCCCAGCAGCTCGAACTCCTCCTTCAACGTGCCGACGCCCACGCCGAGGACCAGCCGGCCGTTGCAGACGCGGTCCAACGTCCCGTAGCGCTTGGCGATCTCGAGAGGATGGTGGTAGCCGAGCACGAGCACGTGGGTGAGCAGGCGAATCTGCTCGGTCTTGGCTGCCAAATAGCCGAACGTGGAAAGCGGGTCCCAGTAGGCGGCGCCCCGCATCTCGCCCGCCGTGAGGGGGACGGCCACGTGCTCGCTGCACGTGGCGTGGTGGTAGCCGAGGCGGTCGGCGGCTTCGACCACAAGGGCGATCTCCTCGATCCCCGCGTCGTCTTCCCACGGCGCATGGGCGTGGGGGCGCTTCAGGACAACGGGGGTGATGATCCCGAGTCGCATACGGCGCCGGAGTGTACGGTGCCTCCCCGCTATGCCGCTCGGCCCCGCTGACGTGCTGCTCACCGACGGGGTGGCGGTCGTGACCGGCGCGGCTGTCGGCATCGGACGGGCCATCGCTGGCGCCTTCGCCCGCTTCGGCGCCGACGTCGCTCTGTGCGACCGCGACGCGGACAACCTGGCTGCCGCCGCCGTCGACGTCGAGGACGCCGGCCGTTCGGCACTCACCGCCGAGCTCGACGTGCGCGAGGCCGACGCCGTCGCTGCCTTCGCCGACGCCGTGCGCACCCGCTTCGGCCATGTCGACGTGCTCGTCAACAACGCGGGCGGCGGCTTCCGCGCCGACTTTCTCGACATCAACGCCAAGGGCCAGAACGCTCTGGTCCGCGAGAACTTCGACAGCGTCACGCTGTGCGTGCGGGCCTTCGTGCCGCTGATGCCGCCCGACGGGGGGTCGATCATCAACCTCACGTCGGTCGAGGCCCACCGGGCGGCCCCCGGCTTCGCCGTCTACGCCGCGCAGAAGGCGGCCGTCGAGAGCCTCACGAAGTCACTGGCGCTGGAACTGGGAACAAGGTCCATCCGGGTCAACTGCATCGCCCCCGACATGATCCCGACCCCCGGCGTGGGCCCGCTGGAGGGACCTCACGGCCACGTCCCGCTCGGCGTCGACGGCCACGTCGACGACTGCGCCGCCGCGGCCGTCTATCTGGCCGGAGCGATGTCGCGCTTCGTCACGGGCACCACACTGCACGTCGACGGAGGGACCTGGGCCGCCGGCGGCTGGCGCCGCCTCGATGATGGGACGTGGTCGACATGAGCGAACGCCAGCACGACACCGCGGAAAAAACCTCTCCGATCTTCAGATTCGAGCCGGCAAACGGCCGCAAATGGAGCGCCCGGCGAACATCGGAGAGGTTTTTGGGGCGACGGGGGGTCCGGTGAGGTTCGGGGTCGCGCTCGGGCGGTTGAACCCGGCGTTCTTCGTCGACGTCGTGGACGAGGCGGAGCGCCTCGGGTTCGAGTCGGTCTGGCTGCCGGAGCACCTCGTGTTCCCGATGGAGATGAGCCGTTCACCGATCCCCGGCGAGGAGCACCCGCCGGTGCCACCGACGACGCCGGTGTTCGACGCCTTCGCCTACCTGTCGTTCCTCGCCGGGCGGACCTCGCGTGTCCTGCTCGGCACGCACGTCTACAACATCGGCCTCCGCCACCCGTTCATCGCCGCCCGCGCCGTCCAGACGCTCGACATCGTGTCGGGCGGTCGGGCCCTGTTCGGTGTCGGCGCCAGCTGGCTGGAGAGCGAGTGGATCGCCGTCGGTCTGGATTTCGAGCGTCGGGGCCGCCGCGTCGACGAGGCGATCGACGTCTGCAAGCGGCTCTGGACCGAGGAGGTCGTCGAGCACCACGGCGAGTTCTTCGACTTCGGCCCGGTGATGTTCGAACCCAAGCCCGTGCAGAAGCCGCATCCGCCGGTGCTCGTCGGCGGCGAGTCGCCGGCGGCACTGCGGCGCACGGCCCGTTACGGAGACGGCTGGATCGGGCTCGACCACACGCCCGAGTCGGTCGCCACGCCCATCGCCCGCCTCGCCGAGCTCCGCGGCGACGCACCTTCCCTCGAGATCACCATCGGCGGCACCGTGCAGTCGCCCGACGACGTGAAGCGCTTCGAAGACGCCGGGGTGCATCGGCTGCTCGTCTCGCCGTGGCGCCGTTCACCGCAAGCTGTCGACGGCCTCCACCGGTTCGCCGACACAGTCGGGCTCCTCGGCTGACTCGGCTGCCAACCACAACTGCGCCCTCAAGGGGGCGGGGACGGGCGGCTTGTCGGTGAGCGTTCGTTCGCCTCTCGGCTCTTGTGAACGGGCTCACTTGTTTCAAGCGCTGGAACGGTGGTGATCCGGCTGTCAATCGGCAAAATCACCACCGTTCGGGGCTTCAAAGTCGTGAAGTCGCGCACAAGCACGCCATGCAAGGGGGCGAGCGACGAAGGCAGCCCCCCGCCTCCCTCAGAGCCGCAGTTGCAGTTGGCAACGTCCGGCGCGGAAAACCCTGGCTCAGTAGGACCGCCCGCCCGGGTAGCCACCGCCGCCGAACCGTTCGTCGAGCGCGTCGTAGTCGATGGCCCAGCCTTGGCGGGGCAGGGCGTCGACGAACTCGACGGACTTGGGCTTCTTGTAGGAGGCGATGTGGGACCGGCAGTGCTCGATGATGTCCTCGGCGGTCGTGGTCGCCGCCTCGTTCAGTACGACGATGGCTTTCACGCTCTGGGTCCACTGCGGGTCGGGCACGCCGATGATGGCCGACTCCTTGACGGCGGGGTGGCTGTTGATGCAGGCCTCGACTTCGGCCGGGTAGATGTTCTCGGCCGCCGACTTCACGATGCGGGTCTTCGGGCCGACGAACGTGATCGAGCCGTCCTGCTCACGGCGGCCGAGATCGTTCGTGTGGTGCCAGCCGCCGGCTTGGCGCTCCTCGTTCAGGCCGGGGCGGTTGAAGTACCCCGTCATCACGGCTGGGCCTCGGGCGACGATCTCGCCGGTCTCGCCGGGCGGAACCTCGTTGCCGTCGGGATCGATGATGCGCACCTGCACCGCCGGCGATGGACGCCCGCTGGTGCCGACAGCGTCGCCGCCGATGGCGTTGAACGTCAGCATGCCCATGACCTCGGTCTGGCCGTACCCGGCCGGCTTGCGGGCCCACGCGCTCGTGTCGACGCTCACCATGTCCATCCAGGCCCTCTTGCCCGGGAACGTGCGCAGCGATTTGAGGTTGTAGCGGCCGTCCTGGTTGACCTCGATGAGCTGGTCGACGGTGGGGCCGATGATGAAGGCGCCGGTGATCTTCTCGGCATCGATGATCCGGGCCAGCTCCTCGGCGTCGACCCGGCGCACGAACACGTTCAGCCCGCCGAAGTGGAACGTGGCGAGCGTCGTCATGAAGGTGGCGATGTGGAACAGGGGACCGGAGTTCAGGTACCGGTAGTCGCTGCTGATCTCCTGCAGCATCGCCATGATGAGGTCTTGGACGAGGACGGCGGTGTGCGACAGCTGCGCCCCGTTGGGCTTGCCCGTGAAAGCGGCGGTGTAGAGCTGGAGCACCGGCAGCGCCGGGTCGACCTCCAGCTCCGGGTCCTCGACGGATCCGCCGGCGAGGAAGCCCTCGTACGAGCCTTCGCCGGCGCCGTCGTGCTGGAGCCACACCGCCGAGGAGCCGCTCGCCGCGCGCGCCGCTCGCACGGCGTCGCCGATCTCGGTGTCCTGCCAGAGGACGACGCGCGCGTCCACGTCGTCGATGACGAACGCCAGCTCCTCGGCCGTCTGGCGCCAGTTCACCGGGCAGAAGACGCCGCCAACCTTGGCGGAGGCGAGGAGGCCCTCCAGCACCCGGTGGCAGTTCTGGCCCAGCCAGAGGATGCGATCGCCTTGGCCGAACCCCGAGGCCAGCAGGGCGTTGGCCAGCCGATTGACCCGGTCGTCCATCTGGGGGTACGTGTAGCGGCGGTCGCCGCACACCAGGGCCTCCCGTTGCGGATAGCTCCGCCGGTTCTCACGCAGGACGTCGCCCAGCGTGTGGGCGTGCAGGAGGTCCACGATCCGGGGAGAATATGACTGACATGGCTGTCATAGACGCGGACATGCACCTGTTCGAGACCCGCACGCTGTGGGCCGACCACGCCGACCCCGACCAGCGCGACCTGGCGCTGCGCATCGAGGACGACGACCTCGGCCACCCGTGGCTCATGCTCGGCGAGCGCAAGATCGACCTCATCGAGATCACCCACCCCGGCGACGTGGCCGCCATGGGGGAGTACCGCAAGCGGGTGCGGTCCGGTCTCCCGAACGAGGTCAACTACGACGACGCCCTGCCCCGGGTGTTCTGGGACCCGGCCGCCCGCCGCGACAGCCTCGGCGACCTTGGCCCTGACGAGGCGGTGATCTTCCCCAACTTCGGGCTCCTGTGGGAGAAGCCCCTCGCAGCCGATCTGGAGGCCACCAAGGTCAACATGGGCGCCTGGAACCGGTGGGCGGTCGAGCTGGCCGCCGAAGGCGAAGGACGCCTGCATCCGGTTGCCCACCTCAGCCTCCGGGACCTCGACTGGCTCGACGACCAGCTGTCGACGCTGTCCGCGGGTGGCGTCCGCCTGGCGATGATCGCCCCGGCCCTCGTCGACGGCAAGCCGCTCTCGCACCCCGATCTCGACCGGGCGTGGGCCGCCTTCATCCGCCACGACGTCACGCCCGTCTTCCACGTGTCCAACTTCCCGCTGCCGTTCGATGAGGTCTGGTACGACGACGACCCTGACGCCATCGCGCCCGTGATCTCGTCGGTCTTCCTGTGGACCCCGCCGGCGCTGGCGCTGGCCGACATGGCGCTGCACGGCACGTTCGAGCGTCACCCCGATCTTCGGATGGGCGTCATGGAGCTGTCGGCCATCTGGGTGCCGCAGTTCCTGCTCATGCTCGACGGCGCCTTCGACTTCCACGCCAA
Source organism: Actinomycetota bacterium (assembly GCA_902812475.1). GTDB lineage: Bacteria > Actinomycetota > Acidimicrobiia > Acidimicrobiales > AC-14 > CADDZP01. Next base: position 8,625 of record CADDZP010000057.1, read on the forward strand.
GTTCAACGGCAAGCCCTTCCGCGAGCTGCCGCTGCGCCCCAGCGAGTACATCCGTCGCCAGGTGCGCATCGCCGCGTTCGGCTACGAGCGTCCCGACATCCTCATCCGCCAGACGGGCGACCTGTTCATGTTCTGCAGCGACTACCCCCACGCCGAGGGGCTGGCCCGACCGCTGGCCGACTACGAGGCGGCGAGCGGTCCCGTCGACGGCGAGGCCAAGGAGCTCCTCTACTCGGGCAACGTCGAGTGGCTGCTGCGCCGCTAACGGCTGGCGACGACGACTTCGTCCCCCGCCACGACGTCCCCGCCGGCGGTCGCAGCGGGTTCGCCGTCATCGACGACCGCCAGGTGCACTACCTCGAGTGGGGCGCGGTGCGGTCGCCGAACGTCCTCTGCCTGCACGGCGGTGGCCAGACCGCCTACATGTTCGAGGAGCTGGGTGCCGCCCTGGCGCCCAGTTACCACGTGCTCGCTCCCGACCTGCCGAGCCACGGTGACTCCGACCCGATCGACGACACCGGCTCGCGCCACGCCCTGGCCGGCACGCTGCCCCCGCTGTTCGAGCACTTCGGCATCGCTCCGGCGGTCGTGGTGGGCGCCTCGCTGGGCGGCATCACCGCCATCACCCTGGCGGCCGACCGACCACACCTTGTCGGCGGCATCGTCCTCATCGACATCGGCCACCGCCTCGAGGAGGAGGGTGTCAGGAAGATCATCGACTTCCTGCGGAAGCACGAGTCGTTCGCCTCGCTGGAGGAGGCGGCCGCCGAGATCGCCCGCTATCTGCCCAACCGCAAGCAGGTCCGCCCGGAGAGCCTGACGCGCAATCTGCGCCAGCGGGCCGACGGACGCTGGATCTGGAAGCACGGCATGGCCCGCCGGTGGCGGGAGGACGACGGCGCTGAGATCCCCGACTGGCGGGCCATCCTCGAAGGACTGGCCGACGACGCCGCCTCGCTGCGCTGCCCCGTCCTTGTCCTGCGCGGCGGCAAGAGCGACGTCCTTTCCGATCAGGGAGCCGAGGAGATCGCCGAGATCATCCCCGACAGCCGCCTGCGCACGATCGTCAACGCCGGCCACCTGGCCGCCGGCGACAACCCCGAGTCGACCGTCGGCCTCATCAAGTCCTTCCTCGACGAGATCGCCTGGTAGCCGTTCAGCGTTCCTCCAGAACGCGGGGAACGTCAGCACCTCGGTCGCGTGACAAGCTTCCAACGGAATCGGCTGGTCAAGAGGAGGCTGAGCGATGGCTAACACGGTCCCGGCGGGTGGGCCTTCGACCTATCCAGTGGCGTTCGACGTGGAGCGGCAGCTGACCGACCGCAACCGGGTGACGGCGCTCTTCCGCCTGATCCTCGCCGTACCTCAGCTGCTGATCATCGGCGGCGGCGCCTTCGCGTTCCAGCGATTCGGCACCGGAGGCGGCATCGGCGGCGGTGGCCTCAGCTCGGCGGCGACGGCCATGGCGATCGTGGCGTGGTTCGCCATCGTGTTTGTATCCCGTCACCCGCGCGGCCTCTGGGACTTCACCACCTACTACATGCGCTGGCGCGTACGCGTCGGGGCCTATGTCGCCCTCTTGCGCGACGACTACCCCCCGTTCGGCGACGAGACGTATCCCCACCACGTACGACGTCGCCTTCCCCGACGACGCCGAGCGCGACCGGCTGTCGGTGGGGCTGCGCCTCATCCATGTCATCCCGCACGCAGTCGTGCTGTTCTTCCTGCTCATCGCCTGGTTCGTCACGTCGATCATCGCCTGGTTCGCCATCCTCTTCACGGGCACGTACCCCGAGGCGCTCTACCAGTTCGGTGTCGGGGTGATGCGGTGGCAGGTCCGCGTCGAGTCCCACGCGCTGTTGCTGCGCGACGAATACCCGCCGTTCTCGTTCGCACCGTAGCTCCGGCTACTTGCGGGGGAGCTGGATCGCCCGGTCGGCGATGATGTTCTTCTGGACCTCGGTGGCGCCCGCGCCGATCGAGGTGAAGCGCTGGAAGACGTAGTTGCGGGCCCACGTGCCGCCGTCGACGGCATCGGGACCGCCCCGGCCGAGCAGGCCGGCAGGACCGAGCAGGTCGACGGCCAGCTCCGCCAGCGTCTGGGACAGGTAGCTCCACTGCAGCTTGGCCAGCTGGACCTCGGGCCACGTCTTCTCACCCTTGAGGACCTTGGAGAGGGCGCGGGCGTTGAGCAGCCGCGTGAACTCGAGCTGGGTGTAGATGCGGGCGATGCGATCGCGCAGGTCGGGGTCGTCCAGCGCCTCGGGGTTGTGCTTGCGGGTGGCCTCGATCATGTTGTCGAGGTCGATGCGCATGCTGATCGACAGCCCGGCGGTGCCGACGCGCTCGTGGCCGAGTGTGCCCATGGCGACGAGCCAGCCCTGCCCCTCCTCGCCGAGGCGGTACTTCACCGGGACGCGGGCGTCGGTGAAGAACACTTCGCAGAACATCTCGTCACGCGTGATGTCGGGGATGGGGCGTACGTCGATGCCGGGCGCCTCCATGTCGACGATGAGCGCGGTGATGCCTTCGTGCTTGCGTCCCTCGGCGATGGCGTCGGGATCGGTGCGCACGAGGAACAGTCCCCACTTGGCGATGTGCGCCGTGGAGATCCAGATCTTCTGGCCGTTGAGGACGTACTCGTCGCCGTCACGCAGCGCCATCGTGCGCAGGTTGGCCAGGTCGCTCCCTGCCTCGGGCTCGGTGAAGCCCTGGCACCAGTGGACGTCGGCGTTGATGATGCCCCGGAGCCACAGGTCCTTCTGCTCGTCGGTACCCCACTTGATGATCATGGGCCCGATCTGCCAGACGCCGTTGGCGTTGTAGATGCCGGGGGCCTTCGCTTTGGCCATCTCCTCGGAGTAGATGACGTTCTGCATGATCGTGGCCTCGCGGCCACCCCACTCCTTGGGCCAGTTGATGGCCGCCCAGCCGCCCTCGTTCAAGCGTCGTTGCCAGGCCTGGCGCTTGGCCATCGTGCGCATGGTGCCGTGGTGGCCGCCGAAGTCGCCCTGCTCCCGGAAGTCGGCCAGGTTCTCGTCGAGCCAGGCGCGCAGTTCGGCCCGGAACGCCTCGTCCTCTTGGGTGTAGGCGAAGTCCATCGGGGCCCGACTGTAACCTGACACGCCTGTCAGGCAGAAGAAGGAGCCGATGGACTTCACGTTCTCATCCGAGCAGGACGCCCTGCGCGAGGCCGTGCGCTCGACGCTGGCCGCCGAGGCGCCCTCCGCCTACGTCCGGCGCATGATCGATGACGACGCCGGGTTCACGCCCGAGCTGTGGTCCAAGATGGCCGGCCTCGGGTGGCTGGGACTGCTCGTGCCTGAGAGCGAGGGCGGCCTCGGGTTGGGTCTCGTCGACGCCGTCGCCGTGCAGGAGGAGATGGGCAAGCTGCCGCTGCCGGGCCCGTACTTCTCGTCGGCGATCTTCGCCACGCTCGCCGCTCGCCGCCTCGGGCTCACCGAGCTGCTCGGCGATTTGGCCGCCGGTACACGTCGCGGGACGGTCGCCCTCGAGGAGCTCGGCCATGGCGACCCCGTCACCCGGGTACGGACGACGGCGACGCCGAGAGGTGACGGCTGGGTGCTCGACGGACTGAAGCCAGCCGTCCTCGACGGTCACACCGCGCACTGGGCGATTGTCGTGGCTCGCACCGATGACGGGCTCGGCTCGTTCCTGGTCGAGCAGCCAGGCGGCGAGCTCGTCCCCAACCTCGACGTCACCCGCAAGATCGCCCACCTCGAGCTCACACAGCGGCCGGCGACCCGCGTCGGGCCACCGGGCGACCACACCGCGCTGTGGCAGCGGGTGGCCGACGATGCCGCCGTCATGCTCTGCGCCGAGACGGTGGGCGTGTGCGAGCGGGCCTTCCAGCTCGGCGTTGACTACGCCAAGCAGCGGGTCCAGTTCGGCCGTCCCATCGCCACCTTCCAGGCCATCAAGCACAAGACCGTCGACATGCTGCACAAGACCGAGCTGGCGCGGGTCGGCACGCACTACGCGGCGTGGACGTCCGACGTCGACGATCCGGCCCGCGAGGCGGCGGCGGCGATGGCCAAGGGCTACACCGGCGAGGCCGCCGTGTTCGTCACCGCCGAGGACATTCAGATCCACGGCGGCGTGGGCTTCACCTGGGATGCCGACGCCCACCTCTTCTACCGGCGGGCCAAGGCCAACGACATCCTCCTCGGCCAGCAGGCCTGGCAGCGCCAGCGCCTGGCCGACCTCGTCCTGGACCGGGCCTGATTTCGCGGCAATGATCTGCCCCACACTGGATGGGGAAGGGGATCGGAAATGAGAACGCGGCGCAGCCCGTCGACCGGCTTGTGGTTGGGGGCCTTGCTTCTTGTCGCAGCGGCACTGGCGTGGGCGGTGCCATTCGCCGTCCCAGGCCACGCGGCCACCGTTGTCAACACCGGCAATCCCGACGGACGGATGGCCATGGCATCGCGGCCGGCGACCCCGGGCAACCTCGAGACCGAGGCCGCCGACGACTTCATCATCCCGACGGCGACGACGATCTCGAGCGGGACGTTCGTAGGCCTTCTGCCCAGCGGCGCCCCGTTGAGCTCCATCCAGCAGGTGCGGGTGGAGATCTACCGGGTGTTCCCGAAGGACTCGAACACGAGCCGCACGCCGAACGTGCCCACTCGTGTGAACAGCCCGTCAGACGTCGAGTTCGCCGACGCGGACACGGTGACGCACACGCTGACGTTCACGGCGTCGAGGGTGAGCGCGTCGTTCACGGCCGCCAACTCGGTCGACAACGGCATCCATCCCAAGCCGAACCAGACGACCGGCGGCGACGGAGCGGTGACCGGTGAGGAGGTCCGCTTCTCGTTCAGCGTGAACCCGGGCATCACCTTGCCGGCCGACCACTACTTCTTCATCCCCCAGGTGGCGCTGTCGAGCGGGCACTTCCTCTGGCTGTCGGCGCCCAAGCCGATCGTGGCCCCGGGGACGCCGTTCTCGCCCGACCTCCAAACGTGGATCCGCAACTCCAATCTCGATCCTGACTGGCTCCGTGTCGGCACCGACATCGTGGGCGGCAACCCGGCGCCGACGTTCAACGCCACGTTCTCGCTCGTGAGCGCAGCGGGGGCGGCGGGTTGCCGCCCAC
>CADDZP010000058.1 GCA_902812475.1 Actinomycetota bacterium
GCCGGGCCCCCATCCGCTCGCTCAGCGCGATCGATGCGGTGAGCAACCGCTCGGCGTCGTCCCACCGTTGCCGCGTTGACGCCAGCGAACCGAGGTAGTGGTCGAACGGCCCGCCGAACACCTCGCGGGTGTAGAGCACGATGCACTTGCCGCTGTACGGCTCCATCAACTCGTAGAGCTGCTTGGCCCGGTGCACCTCGTCGACCTCGTACGCCACCTCGGCCCGGATGGCCATGCCCAGCCCCCACGTGGCGTCCCGCGGCATGTCCAGAAAATCGGAGGCGGCCACGATCTCGGTCCACGTGAGGCTGTCGGCGTTCCAGAGGCGGTCGAAGACGCGGTCGGCCACGTCGGTGAAGCCGTGGCGGATGCGGAAGTGGTATCGGCGACGGTCCTTCTGGCTGGGATAGCCGAGCCGGGCCAGGCGGCCGACGGCGTAGATGTCCCACGCCGTGTACTGCTCGATCGGGACGTCACCGTCGTCGGGCGGCGCGCCGAACGTCGGATCGAGGCGGTCGCGGCTGCGCATGAGGTGACGTCCGACAACGGCTTCGACGCTCTCCCTGCTGAGATGGCGCAGCTTCTTGGCGTCCTCGAACGCGCCGCTTTCGGCGGCGATGGTGATCGGGTCGAGGGACACGACGGCGCTCGATCCAAGAGGCGTGCGCTCGTCCACGTCGATGTGGATCTTGTGGCCGCCCATCCCCAGTCGCTCGGCCAGGTCACTGACGGTCGAGGCGATCTGGCCGGCGTCGAACTGCACGAGTGCGAATTCCTCGGGCGAGACGGTGACTGTCGCCATCGACTCAGGCCCCGTTGCCCTCGGCGGCGGACGCCATCGCCTCGATGTCGCCGATCGAGCCGGGGCCGGCGATCCCACCCGCCTCGACCATGAGGGCCTCGAGCTCACGCGCCCGGGCGGCGGCGCGCTCGACGTGAGCGGGTGTGCGGATGAGCGACTGCAGCATCATCTCGCCGTCGCGCCAGTCCTCCATCTCGTCCTCGAGGATGAAGCGCAGCCATCGGATGGTCGGGGCGTCGGTGATCGGGCTCGTGGCGTTCAGGTGGAACGTGTAGGCCGCGACCTTGTGCGGGATGAGCACGCGGTAGACGCCGACGAGCTTTTCGATGGTCTCACCGGGCGCCTCGGGCGCCGTCATGGCTTCGACGAACCTCACCACGGCGTCGTTGGCCGGCTCGGTGAGCCGGTCGGGGTTCATCTCTCGCAGCTCGGGCAAGCGCTTGTGCCAGAGGTCGGCGTGCCACGCGTGCTTGTAGCAGTGGGTCCCGAGCCGGATCTTCACGTCCATCTCGGGCACGGTCGCCACCCACCCGCCGAGCGCCTCGAAGAGGCGCATCTCGATCCACTTGTAGTTGCCGACGCGACGCGCCGACTCCTCGACCGTGAACAGCCCGGGTAACTGACGCCGGTCCCACGGTGCGAAGGGCGGGCGCGGGACGGTGGCGTCGCTCATAGATCGGGGATCGTAACGACCGGAGGCTCCCGCAGCTCGGCGACGACGACGCCGACGAGAATCAGTGCGGCGCCGATCGCACCGACGGCGCCGAGATGGTCGCCGGCGACGGCCCCGGCGACCGCCGCGAACACGGGCTCTAGCATCAGCAGCAACGCCGTGCGCGAAGGACTCACGCGTTGCTGCGCCCACACCATCAACCCGAAGGAGAGTGCTGACGCGGCCACGCCGGTGTAGAGGGCGGCGAACCACACCGACAGCGGGAAGTGGTACCCGCCGGTGAAGAACCCGGGCACGACACACAACCCGCCGACGACGGCGAGCTGGACGGCGTTCAGGCGGAGGGAGTCGTGTCGGGGCGAGTACTCGGCCAGCACGATGATGTGGACGGCGAAGCAGACGGCGCAGCCGAGCGTCAGCAGTTCGCCCTTCCCCAACGACGGCCGGGCACCGTGGAGGAGATACAGCCCAGCGGCGGCGAGCACGATCCCCACGACAGTCGGCGCGGCCGGCGGCCGCCTCAGCACGGCCGCAGACAGCAGCGGCACGATCAACACCAGCAGGTAGGTGATGAAGGCCGACACAGAGCTCGACACGTACTGCAGGCCGATGGTCTGGAAGACGTAGCCGGCGCACAGGACCGTCCCCGCAACCGCACCTGCCCACCACACACCCCGGTCGGTCGATCGGCGGGTCGAGACGCGCGTCGCGAACGGCCAGCAGACGGCGGCGCCGATGAGAAAACGCACAGCGAGGAACGGCACCGGTCCGGCCCGGGCCACCGCGTCCTTGACGACGACAAAGGTCGTCCCGAAGAAGAACGCCGCCCCGACCAATGCCAGGTGGGCGAGGAGATCCGACGACGGACGCCTCAACCGCTGTAGCGGTTGGTGATCGGAAGACGACGGTCCTTGCCGAAGGCCTTGGGCGTCACGCGCACACCGGGGGGCGCCTGGCGGCGCTTGTACTCCGCTCGGTCGACGAGGGTCACCACGCGGCGGACCAAGCCGGGGTCGAAGCCCGCCTGCGCCAGCTCGCCCGCCGTCATGTCCTGCTCGACGTAGGCCTCGAGAATGGGGTCGAGCTCGTCGTAGGGCGGAAGCGACTGGTCGTCGCGCTGTCCGGGCCGCAGCTCGGCCGACGGCGGCTTGGTGAGCACCGACTCGGGTATGACGGGGCTACGTCGGTTGCGTTCCCGGCACAGCTCGTACACCGTCGTCTTGTTCACGTCCTTGATGACGGCGAAGCCGCCGACCATGTCGCCGTAGATCGTCGAGAAGCCGGTGGCCATCTCGCTCTTGTTGCCGGTGGCGAGCACCAGCCAGCCGAACTTGTTCGACAGGGCCATGAGCGTGACACCCCGCGCCCGCGACTGGATGTTCTCCTCGCTCAGATCCTCGGGCCGGTCGGCGAACGAGGGTCGCAGCATGTCGAGGAAGGCGGCGTGAGCCGGCTCGATGGGGATCGTGCGGTAGTCGATCCCCAAGGCGTCGGCCAGCTCGCGGGCGTCGTCCTTGGAGCCCTCGCTGGAGTACCGGGACGGCATGGAGACCCCGTGGACGTGCTCGGCGCCGAGGGCGTCCACGGCGATGGTCGCGACCAGCGAGGAGTCGATGCCGCCGGACAGGCCGATGACCACGTCGGTGAACCCGTTCTTGCGCACGTAGTCCCGGGTGCCGACGACGAGGGCGTCGTAGATCTCGGCGGCGCGCGGCAACGGGTCGGCAATGGTGCCGGGCCGCGGCTCCTCGTCGCCGGCGGTGGGCTCATTGCTGATGACGAGCTCGGGCAGTGCCTCGGCACTGCCGCGGCCCCTGGGATCGAGCAGCCGCTTGCGGAAGATGGGCTGCACGTTGACGTCCAGCACGAGCTGGCTCTCCATCAGCTGCGGGCCGCGGGCCAGGAGCGAACCGTGGGCGTCGAAGACCAGCGACGCCCCGTCGAAGACCAGCTCGTCCTGGCCGCCCACCTGGTTCACGTACACCAGGACGCTCGAGGCGTCGGCGGCGCGAGTCGCGAGCATGCGCTCCCGTTCGGCCAGGCGCCCGGCGTACTGCGGCGAGGCGTTGATGTTGACAACGAGCTCGGCGCCGCCGTCGGCCAGCGCGGCGATGGGGCCCGTCGGGCTCCACGCGTCCTCGCAGATGGACACGCCGACGCGCACGCCCGCGATACGGAACAGTGAGAGCGGCTCGGTGCCCGCCATGAAGTAGCGCTGCTCGTCGAAGACGGCGTAGTTCGGCAGGAGGCGCTTGTGGTACACGCCCTGCACCGACCCGAGGGCACAGACGGCGGCGGCGTTGTACAGGTCGCGGCCGACGTCGACGAAGCCGACGATCGCCGCACACCGGCCCGTCCGGGCCGCGAGCTTCTCGAGCGACTCCAGGTTGGCGCTGATGAACCCGGGCTTGAGCACGAGGTCCTCGGGGGGGTAGCCGGTGATCGCCAGCTCTGGGAAGGCGGCGATGTCGCAGCCGTCGGCCTCGGCCTGTTCGAGCGCCCGGAGTATGGCGCTCAGATTCCCGTCAAGATCACCGACGACGGTGTTGATCTGGCACAGCGCCACGCGGACCCGGCCCACAGTCAACAACGCTACGCGACACTTGGACCGTGGCCGAGCGTGCGCTGACGCAGTTGATCGAACGCTCCGCCGCGCCGGCGTGGGCCGCGGTTGCGACCGAGCGCATCGGCGAGAACCACCCCGAGGCCGTCGCCCGCTTCGCCGACGACCGGCGCCTGGCCGAGGCGTTCGTCACGGTCACGTCGGCCAGCAGGTCGTTGACCGACCTGTGCCTCTCGGATACGGCGGCGCTGGACATCCTCGCCGACCTGGACCGGCCAGTCCTGATCGACGTCGAGCACACCGACTCGCTGCGCCGATGGAAGCGCCTCGAGCTTCTGCGCATCGCAGCGCGCGACCTCCTCGGCATCGACGACCTCATTGCCGTCGGCCAGGCGCTGGCCGCGCTCGCCGAGGGCGTGCTCGGCCACGCGTGCATGCTCGCGGGAACGTCGGGTCTCGCCGTCATCGGCATGGGCAAGCTGGGCGGCCGGGAGCTCAACTACGCGAGCGACATCGATGTGATGTTCGTGGCGACCGACGCCGAAGGGGGCGAGCGACAGGCCCGGGCCGTGATGGAGATCGCCAGGGCCTCGTTCCGCGTCGACGCCGACCTGCGCCCCGAAGGCAGGAACGGACCGCTGGCCCGGTCGCTCGAGTCGTACCGCTCGTACTGGGACCGGTGGGCGCGGACGTGGGAGTTCCAAGCGCTGCTCAAGGCCAGGCCCGTGGCCGGCGACGATGAGCTCGGCACCGCGTTTTCCGCTGCCGCCGAGCAGCGCGTGTGGGGCCGGACCTTCGACGCCGACGACCTGCGCTCCGTGCGGGCGATGAAGGCCCGGGCCGAGAGCGAGCTGGCGAAGCGCCACCTGACCGACCGGGAGGTCAAGCGCGGTCGGGGCGGGATACGCGACGTCGAGTTCGCCGTGCAGCTCCTGCAGCTCGTGCACGGACGCCACGACCCGGGCATCCGGTCGCCGTCCACGTTGACGGCGCTGGCGGAACTGGGCGACGCCGGGTACATCAGCGCCGACGACGCCGCATCCCTCGCCGCCTCCTACCGGTTCCTGCGCGCCGTCGAGCACCGCCTGCAGCTCGTCGACGAGCAGCAGGTACACGCCGTCCCGACCGACAGGGGCGCGCTCACCCGCCTGGCCCGGGTGATGGGGTTCCGGGACGGCCCCGAACACGACGCGGCCACGCTCCTCACGTCCGAGCTCCGCCACCATCAGGCGAGCGTGCGGTCGATCTACGAGCGGCTCTTCTTCCGGCCGCTCCTCGAAGCGTTCGCCGTGGTACCCGGCACGGGCGACGGCGCCCTCTCCGTCGAAGCCGCAGAGACGCGCCTGGCCGCCTTCGGTTTCGCCGACGTCGACCGCACGCGTGTGGCTCTGCGCGAACTTGCGGGCGGGCTGACGAGATCGTCCCGCCTGATGCAGCAGATGCTCCCGCTGCTGCTCGGCTGGCTGGCCGACTCCCCCGACCCCGATCTCGGGCTGCTCGGCCTGCGCCGCTTGTCGTCGGGCGAGCAGCGCACGACCGAGCTGGTGACCTCCTTCCGCGAGTCGCCGGAGACGGCCAGGCGCCTCTGCTGCCTCCTCGGCACCAGCCGTCTGTTCGCCGAGGCCTTCGAGCACAATCCCGACGAGCTGCTCACCCTTGGCGACCCTGACGGCCTCGCCGTCCGAACGGCCGACGAGCTCGCTACCGGCGCAGGCGCCGCCGTCGGCTGGCGCACCAGCCAGAACGACAGGCGCAAGGGCCTGTACCGCTTCCGTCAGCGCGAGGAGCTGCGCATCGCGGCGCGCGACGTGCTCGGCCTCGACGAAGACGAGGATGTCGTGGCGATGACGGGGACCCAGTTGACGGCACTGGCGGAGTCGATCCTGGAGAGGGCGCTGGACGCCGTCGGGCCGCCGGTGCCGTTCTGCGTCGTCGCCATGGGCCGCTTCGGCGGCGCCGAGCTCTCCTACGCCAGCGACCTCGACGTCCTGTTCGTCTACGAGGGGTCGACGGCGGCTGACTTCGGCGCCGCCGAGCACACCGCCGAGTCCCTCCTCCAGTTCCTGTCCGCCCAGACGCCGTCGCCGCGCATCTACCCCGTCGACCTCGGGCTCCGGCCGGAGGGCAAGCAGGGTCCGCTGGCCCGGAGCCTTGACGGCTATCGGCAGTACTACGAGCGGTGGGCCCTGATGTGGGAGCGCCAGGCGCTGTTGCGGGCGCGGCCCGTCGCGGGCGACGCCGAGGTCGGCCGCCTCTTCATGGACGTCATCGAGGAGCACCTGTGGCGACCGCTCACCGACGACGACGTCCGCGAGGTGCGGCGCATGAAGGCGCGCATCGAGCGGGAGCGCATCCCCGCCGGCGAGGATCCCCAGTTCCACCTCAAGCTGGGACGCGGCTCACTGTCGGACATCGAGTTCACGGCGCAGCTGTTGCAACTGCAACACGGTGTGCCCAGTCCGGGCACGATGGCGGCCCTCGATGCCCTCGAGGCGGCCGGTGCCCTCGGGCCCGACGACCACGCCACGCTCGCTGCCGCCTACCGCTTCTGTGAGCGGACGAGGAACCGGTGGTACCTGGTGAAGGGTTCGCCGGGCGACGCCCTTCCCACCCAAGGCGATCAGCTGACCCGACTGGCCCGGTCGCTCGGCGTCTCCGGCGGCGAATTGCGTGAGCACTATCGTCGGGTCACGCGCCGCGCTCGGCAGGTCGTCGAGCGTCTCTTCTACGGCAAGTGAAGACGCAACTGCCGACGTCCGACGTCCCTTTCGAATCGGCCGACCGCGCCGGTTCGCAACGTGTCGCCCGCGCGCCACAGCGGGGGTGGGTGCGCGCCGTCGCCATCGGCGCGGTCGCCGTCGTGGCCGCCGCCTTCTGGCTCGTGTCAGGCGGCGAACGGACGACGACGAAGGTCCGGGTAGACGGTCGCACTGTGTGGGTCCCGGGACGCACGCCCACGGCAGGCACGGCTCTCGCCGCTGCTCGCGTGCGTCCCCGTGACGGCGTGCTGTTCGCTGTCGTCAGCCACCACGTCATCGACGCCCACGCCACCCCGGCCCAGATCTTCGTGGACGGGACGGCCAGAGGGCCGAGCGCAACGGTGAAAGGCGGCGACACGGTCGTCGTCAAGAACGGTCAGGACAGCGTCGAAAGGGGCGTGCCGCAGCCCGTGCAATCGCTCGGCCCCGGCCTGCCGCCTGTCGAGGACCGCATCTGGATCGCCGGCGGAGCGTCGGAGGAGGCGATGGTCGGCGAGCGCAGCGGGGAGGTGGTGTCGCGCACCGGTGCCGGCGTCCCGGTGCCGCCCGCCCACCCCGAGACCGGCATGGTCGTCGCCCTCACCTTCGACGACGGCCCCGACCCTCGGTGGACACCGGAAGTGCTTCAGATCCTCAAGGACGAGCACGTCAAGGCCACGTTCTGCACCGTCGGGTACCTGGCCCAGCGCCGTCCCGACCTGGTGAAGGCCGAGTTCGACGCCGGGCACACGATCTGTGACCACTCGATGCACCACATCCTCAACCTGCCGTCGCGGCCCCACCCTCAGATCCTCGATGAGGTCCTCCAGGCCGCCGACGTCATCAAGAACATCACCGGCCAGAACCCGCTCTTCTACCGACCGCCCGGCGGCAACCTGAACCAGGACATCATCGACACCGCCCACCAGCGGTCGCTGCGGGTGCTGAAGTGGAGCGTCGATCCCCACGACTACACCAAGCCGCCGGCTCCCGTCATCCTCGCCCGCGTCGAGGCGAAGGTCGGTCCGGGCGCCGTCATCCTGTTGCACGACGGCGGCGGTGACCGCTCCCAGACCGTCGCCATGCTCAAGCAGCTGATCGAGGAGCTGCGGCACCGCGGCTTCACCTTCTACAACTGGCAGTAGGTCAACCCGGCCAGGTCCGACGCCTCACGACGTCGGCGACCGTGATGTCATAGAACTCGTAGAACTTCTCGCGCCCGAGGCGTTGGGCTTCGACGTGCTCGGCATGAGACCGCCAGGCCGCGTGGTGCTGGGGTGTGTCGAACACGATGATCGACACCCGCTCGCCGTCGTCGGCACTGAACGTCTTGAACTCCAGCAGCCCCGGCATCGACCGGGCCAGCCTTTCCATGCGCTCCGCCGTCGCCGCGTAGTCGTCAACGTTCTCGTCGCGAAGCCGCGACCGGAACACGGTGAGCACGGCACGCGTGCTCATCCGTCGAGGGTGAGGACGAGGCGCGGGCGCAGGCTGTCTCCAGTGTCGCGATAGCGAGTGACGGCCGTGCCCACCGCGAAGAACTCGATGGCGTGATGACCCCAGACGTGGTTCTTCTCCGTGATCTGGACGCCCACGACGCCCTCCGATTGCACCTGTTGGGCCTCGTACTGCATGCGCTCCATCGCCAGCTCTCGTGCTGTGTACATCGCTTGCGTGAAGTTCGGCAGCTCGACATTCCTCATCGTTTGCGAAAGCGCTCGCATCATGCGCCGGTGAGCGACGTGGTACACGCAGTTGCCCATGACGAGCGCGATGGGACGCTGCCCGGTGTGAAGGAGCGTCCAGAAGTCCTGTCCCGACAGGTCAGACGTAAAAGGTCGGCCGGCGGCCGTGCGCCATGACCCACCGTCGCGGTGACGCACGGCGGTGCCAATCGCCGTGAACTCGGCCAGGTTCTTGCCCCACTCGTAGAACTGGATGTCGAGGCGGACGCCGACGATCCCGCCCGCTCCGAGCTCCTCAGCCTCGGCCTCCATGCGGGTCATGGCCAGCTCGCGAGCGTGGTACATCGCCCGCGTCAAGATGTCGAGCTCCTGGCTGGCGGTCCAGCGGACGACCTGAATGCCGACGTGGTAGATCGAGCTGCCGACGACGAGGCCTCTAGAGGCTCGAACCCGGCGTCTTCGATCAGCAGGAACTCGCTGACACTCAGGTCGCTCGTGAAGAGTGGAGCTTTCCCGTCAGCGCCTTCTAGCTGGCGGAGACGAGTGATCGCCTCGGCCGGAAGGTTGGCGACGGCCTCGTCGGGCGCGCGCTCGTCGGTCACGACCTTGTCACTCCGGTGAGATTGCGTGCAGCTGACAGGGTGACGACGGGATCGCGATAACGGACGACACCCGTGCCCGCGACTTGACCTTCGATCAGCATTCCTTGGCCGCCACCGCACGACTGCTGCGCACGAGTGACCTCGACGTCCGCGGCAATGAGGCCCTCGGCTCGAGTGGCGACGAGCGATCGACGTGCTGCGTCCTCCGCCCGGTTCCGGGCCAACGCCATGCCGGCGGTCGGCGCCGTCATCTCCATGTTCTGCGTGAGTCGGCCCCGCCGCCACGGCGTCGCCGCCCATCCGTGCACGTGCACCGTGGAGACGCCGATCGCGATTCCGGAGGGAACCCATCCCCGAAGCAGCAGCTTCAGCGTGTCGTCCATCGACAGCATCGACAGGAATGGGCACACGAGCGGCGCCACTCCGGGCACGCGCCGCCGTCCCGACGAGCTGAAACTGGCGGACACCGGCCTGCGCCGAAAGCCCGGCGGACGGATTGCTGCGGACACTGATCCCGACGACGCCGCGCGCGTCCGCATTCGACGCTTCCTTGTCCAGCCGACCGACGGCGGTACGCCACGCGCTGCGGAGAGCACCTTCGTAGCCGTAGAGGAGCGGCTCGGTGCTCGCCGACATGGCGTAGAGGCATGACGGCTGAAAGAGCCGCACAGCGACGGCCCCCATGACCACGCCCATTGGCTGGAACCCGGCATCGAGCACCGCCAGCATGCTGCGGAAGCCTCGCTGGCTCAACCGAGTGCGTCCTCCAGTGCGAGACGCACTTCGGTGCTCTGTCGCGCCTCCTTCGCCAGCGCCTCGGCGAGGCGATCGAGCCAGTCATCGAACGGCACCTCGTCCGACCGGACGCACACGCCGCGGACGATGTGATCGAGCCAGGCGGTCACCCGATGGCCATGAAGCTCCACACGGAACTGCATCGGGTTGAAGCGGACCGCCAGCGACCGGACATGTCGCCGAAGGCCGGCGCGTTCGACCTCTACCTGGTCGGGGAGGGCGCGCTCGAGCCTCTCCGCGAGGTGTCCGACCATGTCAGGCACGTCCCGGCCGCGCCGGAGGAGCGCCGCGAAGGCGTCGAACTCGGCGTCGCCGGCCACATTTGAATCGTAGAGGCGGCCGGCGCGGGCCGAGCGGTCCTTGTACCTGGACGTCACGCCACGCACAATTGGCGCCTCCACAGCCATCGTAGGAGGAACTCCCCGTGAAGAAGCGTGCAATGGCCGTCGCGGCGTCATCGGCCGTCATCCTCGCCGCCGCCGTGCCCGCTGGCTCCGCATTCGCCAAGCGCACCAGCCCGCAGGGCCAGGCGATCCGGTGCGCCGCGCTCCAGCAGCAGATCGCCGAACTCCGGGCCGAAGCGAACAGCACGAGCGACGCCAACGCCAGGGCCGCTCTCAATGCCGTCGCCGACCGCCTGGCATCCCGCGCCAGGGCAAAGGGCTGCAGCACGACGACCACCCAGTCGACGACCACAACGACGGCACCGTAAGGGTCCAACCGGGTGACAGCCCGGTCGGACCCTTACCTACGGTCTAGATGTCGTAGTACAGGTAGAACTCCCAGGGGTGGGGGCGGAGGCGGACCTCGTCGATCTCGCGCTCTCGCTTGTAGGCGAGCCAGGTCTCGATGAGGTCGGGGGTGAAGACGCCGCCGGCGAGCAGGTACTCGTGGTCGGACTCGAGGGCGCTGAGGGCGGCCTCGAGTGAGCCGGGGACCTGGGGCACCAGTGCCAGCTCCTCGGGCGGCAGGTCGTACAGGTCCTTGTCGACAGGCGGGGGCGGCTCGATGCGGTTCTGGATCCCGTCGAGGCCGGCCATCAGCATCGCCGGGAACGCCAGGTACGGGTTGCAGCTGGGGTCGGGACAGCGGAACTCGATGCGCTTGGCCTTGGGGCTCTTGGAGTAGAGCGGGATGCGGCACGACGCCGACCGGTTGCGCTGCGAGTACACGAGGTTGACCGGCGCCTCGTAGCCGGGCACCAGGCGCTTGTAGGAGTTCGTCGTGGGCGCCGCGAAGGCGAGGATCGACGACGCGTGGGTCAGCAGGCCGCCGATGTACCAGCGAGCCAGGTCGGAGAGCCCGGCGTAACCGGTTTCGGAGAACATCAGCGGCTCGCCGGCCTTCCAGAGCGACTGGTGGCAGTGCATACCGGAGCCGTTGTCCTGGAAGATGGGCTTGGGCATGAACGTGGCCGTCTTGCCGTGGGCGCGGGCGACGTTCTTGACGATGTACTTGTAGAGCATCAACTTGTCGGCCATCGACAGGAGCGTGTCGAAGCGCATGTCGATCTCGGCTTGGCCGGCGGTGCCGACCTCGTGGTGCTGCACCTCGATCTCGATGCCCATGTTCTCCATGGTGAGGACCATCTCGGAGCGCAGGTCCTGGTAGTGGTCCATGGGCGGGACCGGGAAGTAGCCCTCCTTGTAGCGCGGCTTGAAGCCGAGGTTCGGGCCTTCGTCCTTGCCCGAGTTCCAGATGCCCTCGACCGAGTCGACCGAGTAGTAGCCCGAGTACTGGTTCTGGTCGAAGCGCACGTCGTCGAAGATGTAGAACTCGGCCTCGGGACCGAAGTACGCCGTGTCGGCGATGCCGGTCGACGTCAGGTAGTCCTCGGCCTTCTTGGCGACATAGCGAGGATCGCGGGTGTAGGGCTCGCCGGTGACGGGGTCACGCACGAAGCAGTTGATGTTCAGCGTGGGATGACGCCGGAACGGGTCGACGATCGCCGTGTCAGGGTCGGGCAGGAGGATCATGTCCGACTCCTGGATCTCCTGGAAGCCGCGGATCGACGAGCCGTCGAAGCCGAGCCCCTCCTCGAAGACGTCCTCGGTCAGCTCGTGGGCCGGGATCGAGAAGTGCTGCATGAGACCGGGCAGGTCACAGAAACGGACGTCGACGACTTGGATGTCCTCGTCCGAGAGCATGCGCACCACGTCTGCCGGACTGCGTTCAGGCACGGGCTTCCTCCCTGTGTTGGCCCCTCAGTGGCTCCGGAAAGTACCGGGGCCTCCTCCGCCACGGCGAGCCCGTGTGTTAACGGGATGTGAAATCGGCCGGGGGCCCGCCAAACGGCTGCGAAGATAGTCGTGGGACTTGGGAACCGTCGTATCGAAGGGAAGACAAGTGGAACGCCAGCAGGACTACGTGCTGCGGACCGTCGAGGAGCGAGGCGTGCGGTTCATCCGCCTGTGGTTCACCGACGTCCTAGGCCAACTCAAGTCGTTCGCCATCACGCCCGCCGAGCTCGAGAACGCCTTCGCCGACGGCATGACGTTCGACGGCTCGGCGATCGACGGGTTCAGCCGCGTCCAGGAAAGCGACATGCTCGCCATCCCCGACGCCAACACCTTCGACGTCCTCCCCTGGCGCGGTGAGGACGCGCCGGTGGCCCGCATGTTCTGCGACGTCACCGACCTCGACGGCACGCCTTTCGCCGGCGACCCCCGTCACGTGCTCCGTCGCTCGTTGGACCGGGCGCGGGAACGAGGGTTCACGTTCTACGCCGGGCCCGACATGGAGTACTTCTACTTCGGCGACTCCAAGCCCAACGGTTCGGGCGAGCCCGAGCCGCTCGACCGGGGCTCGTACTTCGACCTGACGGCGGCGGACGTCTCCAGCGATCTCCGCAAGCGCACCATCCTCACGCTCGAGCAGATGGGCATTCCCGTCCGCTACAGCCACCACGAGGACAGTCCCAGCCAGCACGAGATCGACCTGCGCTACACGGACGCGCTGACGATGGCCGACAACATCATGACGTTCAAGCTCATCGTCAAAGAGGTCGCCCTCGAGCGAGGCGTGCACGCCACGTTCATGCCGAAGCCGCTGTCACACGTCCAGGGCTCGGGCATGCACACCCACTTCTCGCTCTTCGAAGGCGACATCAACGCCTTCTACGATCCCGGCGACGAGTACCGCCTGTCGAAGGTGGCCAAGGGCTTCATCGCCGGCCTGCTCCGCCACGCCCGCGAGATCACCGCCGTCACAAACCAGTGGGTCAACTCCTACAAGCGCCTGGTCGTGGCGCCCGGGAACGAGGCGCCCGTGTACGTGGCGTGGGCCCGCAACAACCGCTCCGCACTCGTGCGCGTCCCAGGCGGGCGCAAGGGCAAGGAGTCCTCCACGCGCATCGAGTTCCGATTGCCGGACCCGGCGTGCAACCCGTACCTGGCGTTCGCGGTCGTGCTCGCCGCAGGCCTGGAGGGCGTCGAGGAGGGTTACGACCTCCCGAGCGAGCTCACCGCCAACCTGTACGAGATGACGGCCGAAGAGCGCCTGGCCGAGGGCGTCACCGCCCTCCCGGGCTCCCTCGAGGAGGCGCTCGTGGAGATGGAGCAGTCCGAGCTCGTCGCAGAGGCGCTCGGCGAGCACGTCTTCGAGTGGTTCATCCGCAACAAACGCATCGAGTGGGACGCCTACAAGACCTACGTGACGCCGTTCGAGATCGAGCGCTACCTCCCGATCCTCTGATGGAGCCGCTCCTCCTGTTCCCCGACCCGGCGGCGCCGCCGCTCGCACAGGCCCTCGACCTGGGCGGCTGGCCCTGGAAGGCGGCCGCCTCGGCCGACGAGGCCGCCTTCCAGGGC
>CADDZP010000059.1 GCA_902812475.1 Actinomycetota bacterium
GTCGACGACGCCGTCCGCCGCGGCGAAGGCGTGTCGGCCGCCGCGACGCTCCTCGGCGTCACCTACGCCGACTGAGCGATCGCCAGCCTCGTCAGGTGACGAGCAGTTCCGTCTTCTTGTGGGCCGGATGGAGCTGGCAGTAGATGACGTAGCGGCCCTTGACGTTGGGCACCAGCTTCACCTGGATCGTCTTGCCGGCGTCGACGGTCTGGTGGACGTTGAAGTAATCGATGCTGAAGCCGTGGGTGACCTTGGTGAGGTTGCCGACCTTGATCACGACCTTGTCGCCCTGCTTGACCTTGATCGGCGTGGACGGCTTCCACCCCGTCCCCCCCGCCACGGGTGCCGCCGACACCGACTTGTGGGCGGTCTTGACGCCGCAGCCGCTGAGCAGGGCGGCGCTGGCAACGACGGGAACGAGGATGACGAGGGCCCGCTTCACCGGCGGGAAGTTAGCTAGCTCGCCTTGCAGTCATCGAGAACGTCGAGCAGGTCGGTGAGGCCGGTCAGCTCGAGGAGCCGGGTGACGTCACGGCTCGGGCACCGGAGGAGGAGTTCGCCGCCGTCCCGCTTCAGGCGGGTGCGGGCGAGCACCAGGGCGACCAGGGCGTCGAAGTCGAGCGTGGCCGTCGGCCGCAGGTCGAGGATGACCTGGGCGTGACCGCGCTCGGCGAGCTCGTCCAGTCGCCGCTGCAACTGGGCGGCGCTGTCCTGGTGGAGCTCGCCGTCGACGGTGACCCAGTGCCAGCCGTCGCGCTGCGCGGTGGTGAAGGTGGCGGCGGTCATCGTCGATTCAGGCCGCCTCTTCTTCTTCGTCGTGTCGCTCGCGAGGCGACGGGCCCGCCGCCGGCTCGCGGAGCTCGGCCAACAGGCGCTCCCAGCGCAGCTGGCTGGCCAGCCAGCGCAGGGCTGCGTCCCGACCGGGGCCCCGCTTCGGCGTCAGGTGGGTGGGGGTGGTGTCTGTGTGTGCCATTGCTCTCGTTCCAACGCCAGGTCACCACACAAGACTCCCCACGCGCTAGCTCAAGCAAGCGAATGTGACTACATTCACATGCACATAGGGTGGTCAGGTAGGCACTCGGCGTAGGGATCGCACCAGCTGATGGTGCCTGGTGAACAGGCGCCGCAGCGTGGCTTCGCCCGCCACCAGGGCGGCGAAGGCGTTCCCGCCGAGCAGCATGTACATGACGACCAGCTGGAGGCGGATGGCCGCCAGCGGGGACGCGCCGGCCAGGATCATGCCGGTCATCGCGCCGGGGAGGGCCACCAGCCCGACGACCTTGGTCTGGTCGATGGTCGGCAGCATCGCCGTCCGCATGGCGGTCCGGTGCCACGGCGCCGCGGCCTGATGGCTGGTCTGGCCGAGGGACAGGCGGGCCTCGACCTCGCGGCGGTGAGCGGCCAGGTCGTCCCTGAGCCTGACCATCACGAGCGAGGTCGTGTTCATGGCGCTCGAGATGATCATCGAACCGAGCGGGATCACGGCTCGGGCGTTGGTGGTGATGATGCCGAGGAGCGTGAGGACGCCGAGGGTGCCGGCCGCGGCCAACGCGATCGCCCCGACGGCGACGGCGTAGCTGCCGGGGACGAGGCGCGATCGTCGCCCCGACGTGATCGTGGCCGTCCCGACCATGACGCCGAGCACGACGAGCGTGAGCACGCCATGGCCACGGAAGACGTAGTCGAGGACGTAGCCGATGGCGAGGAGCTGGGCGAAGGAGCGGAACGTGGCGACGAGAAGGTCACCCTCGAGGCCGACCTCTCTGATCCTCGACACGACGACGGCGACGGCGACCAAACAGAGGGCGAGGGCCACGTCGGTGAACGAGATGTTGCCGCTGATGTTCAGCGAGCTGTGCTCGACGGCGGCGATCACCATCATGCTCACGCCCGGGCCGCCACCTCGATGACGGCGTCGGCCAGTTCGGTGGCCTGGCGAGCCTCATGGGTGACGAGCACCACGGTCAGGCCGCCGTCGGCCAGCGAACGGATGAGCTGCTCGACTCCGCCCTTGGACGCGGTGTCGAGCGCGGACGTGGGCTCGTCGAGGAGCAGAGCCTCAGGCCCGCAGGCGAGCGCTCTCGCCAGGCTGAGACGTTGAGCCTCGCCCACCGACAGCACGTCGGCCCGGCGGTCGGCGAGGGCGGGGGAGAGGCCCACCCGTTCGAGGAGGGCGTCGGCGTCGGCGTCGGGGTCGGCCATGGCCAGGTTGTCGGCGACCGAGCCCGCGAACGTCACCGGGACCTGGCCCACGTGCTGCACGCGGCGGCGCAGATCGAGCACGTCGTAGTCGCGCACGTTCCTTCCGTCGCAGGAGACGTCGCCGGCGTCGGGGTCGTCGAGGCGGTTGAGCAGACGCAGCAGCGTCGACTTGCCGGCGCCGGACGGGCCCACGACGGCCGTCAGGCCCGTGCGGGCGACGGTTGCCGAGAAGTGCTCGACGATCGGACCGTCGTCCCCGTCGACGCGCACGTCGCGGTATGCGAATCGCGGCTCCGCCACCGGGCGATCTTCGCGCCAGGGTCACCGATATCCTCGCCCGGCAATGGCCGACATCACCGTCACGCTGCCTGACGGCTCGTCTCGCTCGTTGCCGGCCGGATCGACGGTGGGCGACCTGGCCGCGTCGATCGGCAAGGGCCTGGCCAAGGCGGCGGTGGCGGCGACTGTCGACGGACGCGAGGTCGACCTCGGTACGCCGCTGCCTGACGGCGCCTCCGTCGCCGTCATCACCGACGCCACCGAAGAGGGCCGCTACGTCCTCCGCCACTCGACCGCGCACGTGATGGCACAGGCGGTCACCGACCTCTTCCCCGGTGCCAAGTACGCCATCGGACCGCCGATCGCCGACGGCTTCTACTACGACTTCGAGCTGCCGGGCGGAGCGCACTTCACCGACGCGGACCTGGCGCGCATCGAGGACCGCATGCGGGAGATCGTGGCCGAGCAGCAGCCGTTCGTCCGCGAGGAGTTGTCCAAGGACGAGGGGCTGCGCCTGTTCGCGGACCAGCCGTACAAGGTCGAGATCATCGAGAACGTCGACCCGAGCGAGGGGGCGGAGGGCGGCGTCGTCAGCGCCTATCGCAACGACGGCTGGGTCGACCTGTGTCGCGGTCCGCACGTCCCGACGACGGCCCGGCTCGGCGCCTTCAAGCTCATGAAGGTGGCGGGTGCGTACTGGCGCGGCGACGAGCACCGCCCGATGCTGCAGCGGATCTACGGCACCGCCTGGGAGTCGGAGAAGGCGCTGAAGGAGCATCTGCACCGGCTCGAGGAAGCCGAGCGTCGCGATCACCGCAAGCTCGGTACTGAGCTCGACCTGTTCTCGTTCCCCGACGAGCTCGGCGCCGGCCTGGCCATCTGGCACCCCAAGGGCGCCATCGTGCGGCGTCTGATGGAGGACTTCTCTCGTGCCGAGCACGAGCGCGCCGGGTACCAGTTCGTGTTCAGTCCGCACATCGCCCGCTCGAACCTCTGGGAGACGAGCGGGCACCTCGACTTCTACGCCGACGGCATGTACCCGCCCATGGAGCTGGAGGGCGCCAAGTACTACCCGAAGCCGATGAACTGTCCGTTCCACATCCTCGTGTACAAGAGCCACACTCGCTCGTACCGCGACCTGCCGATCCGGTACTTCGAGTTCGGCACCGTGTACCGGTTCGAGCGGTCGGGCGTGCTGCACGGGTTGTTGCGAACGCGGGGCTTCACGCAGGACGACAGCCACATCTTCTGCACGCGGGAGCAGATCGTCCCCGAGCTGACTTCGTTGTTGGGGTTCGTCCTCGAGATTCTGCGGGCGTTCGGGTTCGAGGAGTTCGAGGCCGACATCTCGACGCGGGAGCACGGCAAGTCCTACGGCACCGACGAGGAATGGGCCATGGCCACCGACGCGTTGTTCGACGCCATCAACGCCTCGGGCCTGCCGTACCGGGTGGCCGAGGGCGAGGGTGCCTTCTACGGTCCCAAGATCGACGTGCACGTGCGGGACGCCATCGGTAGGCGCTGGCAGCTGTCGACCCTGCAGGTCGACTTCCAGGAGCCGCAGCGGTTCGACCTCTCGTATGTGGGAGCGGACAACCAGCCCCACCGCCCGATCATGATCCACCGGGCGCTGTTCGGGTCGATCGAGCGGTTCTTCGGCATCCTCGTCGAGCACTACGCCGGCGCCTTCCCGGTGTGGCTGTCGCCGGTGCAGGCGCGGGTGCTGCCCGTCGCTGGCGAGCACGAGGCGTACGCCTTTCGCATCGCCGACCGGTTGAAGGCCGAAGGGTTCCGGGGCGAGGTCGTTGCCGCGTCCGACCCGCTCGGCCAGCGCATCCGCCGGGCCAAGCTCGAGAAGGTCCCCTACGTGCTGGTGGTCGGCAACGAGGATGTCGAGGCGGGCACGCTGGGTGTGAACGCCCGGGACCAGGACGTCGAGCGCGGCGTCCCCGTCGACGACTTCGTCGAGCGTCTGCGCGCCGACGCAGCGGGCCGACGGTAGGGGCCGGGGGTGGAGCGGCTGTGGGCCGGTTGGCGGAACGAGTACGTCACCGGCGGCGACGTCTACGACGACGCCGACTGCGTTCTGTGCAAGGTGATCGAGGACGGCACGTACGTGGTGTGGCGGGACTCCTTGGTGGCCGTCATACTCAACGCCTTCCCCTACACGAGCGGCCACGTGATGGTGCTGCCCGTGCGCCACGTCGGCGACGTCGAGGACGTCAGCCGCGAAGAAGTCGGCTCGGTGTGGTCGGGCGTCGCCAACTCGGTGCGGGTGTTGAAGGAGGCGTACTCGCCTGACGGCCTCAACATGGGCGCCAACCTCGGCCGCGTCGCCGGCGCTGGCATCCCCGGCCATTTCCACGTCCACGTCCTGCCCCGCTGGAACGGCGACACCAACTTCATGACCTCCGTCGCCGAAACGCGAGTGATCCCCGAGTCCCTCGACGCCACCCTCGACAAGCTCAAGGCCGCCTGGCCCAAGTAGCGCGCTCCCGCCCGCCCCAACTCGCTTTCGCTGACTTTGTTGCGCTGAGCGCCAACAAGTCAGCACAACGACGATGAGCGGCAGACAAGCTCGCAGCTATTGCTCAATTCCGTGCGGTTAGCGCCAACAACTCGGCGATAGCGCGACATGCCGGGTCTCGCGTCGCGGCGCTCAGTGAATTCCTGTCACACCCCTGCTGCCAGAATCGCCGGCCGTGGATCCCGAACTCGACCTCCTCGCCCGCCGCCAGCACTCGTTGCTGGCGTCCTGGCAGCTGGAGGCCGCGGGGTGGAGCCTCTGGACAGTGGCGCGGGCTGCAAGGAGCGGGAAGCTCTTTCCGATCCGGCGTGGCGTCTTCAGGACTGCGGGCTCACTCGAGACACGCTGGCAGGCCTGGATGGCCGCGGTACTCGCGACCCGATTTACGGCTGTTGTGTCCCACCTCTCCGTCTTGGCCGCATTCGGCTTCATCGAGTTTCCCGAACCCGAGCGGATCGACCTACTCACCGTGGGCGCACAGGCGCGGATTCCCGGCGTGACGAGTCACCGCACTCTTTGGCTGCCGAAGAGCGACACGATGTGCCACCGATTCGTCCCGATGACCACACCCGAGCGTGCATTCATCGACTCGTGCGGTGAGCTCCCCGAGCGGCTTCTCGACAAGGCCGGTGACGACGCTTTGCGCCGAAAGCTGATCACGCTGCCCAAGCTTGCGCGCACCTTCGACCACGTTCCGTGTTCCGGTCGGCGAAAGAGCGCCCCGATGCGAACGTTCCTTGGCAAGCGGGTCCGCAACTTCGATCCGGGTGGAAGCGATCGCGAGCTGGACGTGCGTCGAATCATCGAACGAGGCGGGTACCCACTCCCTGTGCAGCAGTTCCGCGTTCGCGTCGAAGGCCAGACGTACTTCATCGACCACGCGTGGCCGGAGTCGATGCACGGCATCGAATTCGAGGGATTCCACCCTCACGGCGGCTTGTGGACCCCGTTTCATCGAGACCGCGAGCGCCTTCGCCGGCTTACTAGAGCCGGTTGGACGATCTATCCGGTCACCAGCGAGACGACGACCAACGAGATCCTCGCCATTGCCGAAATCGCCACTGCCGGGCTAATGCTGAGTTGTGTGCACTGAGCGCCAAGAAGTCGCCACAAGCACTCGACGGGCCGTGGTGCGTCGTGCTAGTGCGCACCTATTGGCGCTGAGCGCCAACAAGTCAGCGATAGCGGATGGGGGGTACGGTCGGCGGCGTGACGGAGACGCCGGCGACGCCGGCCGACGAGCACCGGGACGAGCTGCCGGAGGAGCTCGATGTCAGTGGCTACGTGGGGCAGTACACGTTTCCGGACATCGCCCGGCGGCGCATTCCGGCCATCATCTACCTCCTGATCGCCGCCGGCTCCTTGGCGTTGTGGGCGACCCACCGAGGTGCCGGGCACGTCCTCGTCAACGAAGGGTTCCTCTGGGTGGCCGTCGGCCTCGCCGTCTTCGGGCTGTACAGCTGGGCGGCGGCCTGGCCGCTGAGCGTGCGCGAGACCGACGCCTTGGTGGCGGCGACCAGGCGAGTGGGCTTCCCGGTGGGCCACGCCTCGGCGCAACTGGGCTGGAGCGGCCTTCGCAGCCGCCCCGTTTGGCGGATCCTCCTCTACTCGTCGGAGGACCCGCCCCAGCGTCGGGGCGTCGTGCTTGTCGACGGTGTCAGCGCCGACGTCGTGTTCGACTTCGTCGAGGACAACCCCGAGGACTGGTCGAGTCTGCGGCGGTCTTAAGGCGCTCGTAGGCGCCGTCAGTCGCCGTCGTCTTCGTCGGTCGGCAGCGGTTTGCCGATCACGGCCCGCAGCACGCGCTCGACGTCGTGGAGATGGTGGACGCCTTCGTGGACCATGTTGCGGACGATGTCGACGAGCTCGCGCTCGCCGTACGGGTACTGCGCCCTCCGGCTCCAGTCGTCGGGCGTGAACCCCGCGCACGTGTCGGCCGCGTTGGTGGCCGAACGCGTGAGCCACTCCAGCACGTGTGCAGGCTCCATGTCGTTGTAGCCCTGCAGCGACGTGCGCTCGTCGGGGTCGATGGGGTCGGTGATGTGCGGCTCGTCGCGCTGGACAACCAGGACCAGCTGCGGCGTCATCTCCTGCAACAGGTCGGCGACGTGGCCGGTGTACTCCAGGGCCGACCAGGTCGACGGGTCGGGTCGACGGCGCAGGACCTCGTCGTCGTCGACGAACGGCCCTATCACCTCTCGGTAGCGGCGGGGGAAGGAGCGCAGCGCCTGGATGGCATCTCGAGGAGCGATGCTGTCGTACACGAGCCCGCATTCGGGGCACGTCCAGCTAACGGCCATGCGCCTCCCGGACGTGGCGCAGGACGCGGCCGACGTCGAGCAGGTGGTGATGCCCCTCGTGCACGGCGTTGCGGACGAAGTACAGCGCCGTGAAGTCGCCGTCCCTGCCCTCCCACACAGCCGCTCGGTCCCACGAAGAGGAGTCCTCGACGCCCGACACCATGTCGGCGAGCTTCGACGCCCGCTCTTCGATCCCGGAAAGCACCTCGGCGGGGTCCGACGAGTTGTAGTCGTTGTCGACGGCGGCCTGGTCGGGATTGGGTGCGGGCAGCAGGGGGCGATCCTCCTTCAGCGCCCGACGGGCCAGGTATCCGTTGAACCGGATGGCGTCTCGCACGTGCGCCGCGTACTCCAAGGCAGACCAGACGTCGGGCGACGGCCGGGTGCGCAGCAGCGACAAGCCGTCCTCGCCGCCCAGGAACCGGGTCAGCGGAGCGCGGTACCGCCGCCCGAACGACCGCAACGCCGACACGGCGTCGTCTACGAAGACGTCGGCGTACACGAACCCGCATTCGTCACACCGCTCCTTCGGTGTGACGACGGGCTGGAACTGGCTCACGTCTACTTCGCCGCTGCTTCTTCTCGGGCCTTCGCCACCTTGTCGACCAGGTGCGACGGCAGCAGGTCGTAGTGGTCGTGGCGCACAGAGAAGCGGCCGCGGCCGCCGGTCAGGGAGCGGAGGTCGATGGCGTAGCGGAGGATCTCCGAGGTCGGCACCAGGGCGGTGATCGTCTGCTCGCCGTCCCCCGGGCCCGACTCCGTGCCCTGCACCCGGCCCCGGCGAGCGTTCAGGTCGCCCATCACGTCGCCCTGATAGGCCAGGGGCACGGTGACCTCGAGCAGCGAGATCGGCTCCAGCAGCACCGGCGAGGCCTTGGCCATGGCTTCCTTGAACCCCAACGCGCCGGCCATCTTGAAGCTCATCTCCGACGAGTCGACGGGGTGGTGCTTGCCGTCGAAGACGGTGGCCTGCACGTCGACGACGGGGAATCCGTAGACGCCACCGGTCTCCATCGTCTCGGCGATGCCCTTCTCCACGGCGGGGATGAACTGGCGGGGGATGACGCCGCCGACGATCTTGTCGACGAACTCGAACCCGGCCCCCCGCTCACGCGGCTGCACCCGGATGAAGGCGACGCCGAACTGGCCGTGGCCACCGGTCTGCTTCTTGTACTTGCCCTCGGCCTCGGCCTGGGCCGTGATCGTCTCCCGGTAGGGAACCTTGACCTCCTCGGTCTCCACCTCGACGCCGAACTTCCGCGACAGCCGTTCGGTGACGATCGACAGGTGCGTCTCTCCCATGCCCGACAGCAGCGTCTGGTGGGTCTCGTCGTCCCGCCTGACGCGCAACGCCGGGTCCTCGTCCTGGAGGCGGTGGAGGCTGGTCATCAGCTTGTCCTCGTCGCCCTTGGACTTGGGCCGGATGGCGACCGACAGCACGGGCTCGGGTGACTCGATGGGCGGTACCACCACGGGCGTGCCCTTGGGGGCCAGCGTGTCGCCGGTGCCCGTGTTGGCCAGCTTGGCCACGGCGCCGATGTCGCCGGCCGGCAGCTCGGGCACCGTGTCCTGCTCCTTGCCCCGCATGGTGAACAGGCCGTGCAGCCGCTCGTCGGCGTGCGTGCGCGTGTTGGTCAGCTGGGCGTCGGGCTTGATCGTGCCCGACAGCACCTTCAGGAACGAAACCTTGCCGACGTAGGGGTCGGCCACCGTACGGAAGACGAAGGCGAGGGGCTGGCCGGCCGGGTCGGGCGCGACCGAGGTGGTCTGGTCGCCCGCCTCCACCTCGACGGGCGGACGGTCGAGAGGAGAGGGCCCGATCTCGCAGATGAGCTCGGCCAGGCGGTCGACGCCGATCAACTTGGTGGCGGCGCCACACACGACGGGGAACACCGACGCCCCGGCCACCCCCTTGGCCAGCGTGTCCTGGAGCTCCTTGGGCTCGATCGCCTCGCCCTCGAGGTAGCGCTCCATCAGGGCGTCGTCCGCGACGACGATGCCCTCGACCAGGTTGTCGCGTACCTGGTGCTCCAGGTCGGCCATGTCCGACGGGATCTCGGCCGGGGACGCCTTGCCGCTGTTGCCCTCGTACAGAAACGCGGTGTCGCTCAGCAGGTCGGCCACGCCATGGAAGGCCGTCTCCTCGCCGATGGGCAGCTCGAGAGGCGCCACGCCGACGCCGAACTTCTCGCGCAGCTCGTCGAGCACCCGCTCGAAAGACGCCCGCTCACGGTCGAGCTTGTTCAGGTAGATCATCCGCGGCACGCCGACCTGGGCGGCGAGGCGCCAGGCCGCCTCCGTCTGCACCTCGACGCCTTCGACCGCACTGACGACGAAGACAGCCAGGTCGGCGACACGCAAGCCGGCGTAGAGGTCACCGACGAAGTCTGCGTACCCGGGCACGTCGAGGATGTTGATCTTGTGGCCGTCGTACTCGAAGGGCGCCAGCGCCAGCGAGAGCGAGATCCCCCGCTTGATCTCCTCGGGGTCGAAGTCGGTGGTGGTCGTGCCGTCTTCGACGCGGCCGTGGCGGTTGATGGCGCCCGAACAGAAGAGCAGCGCCTCGGCCAAGCTTGTCTTGCCCGCTCCACCGTGTCCGACGAGTGCGACGTTGCGGATCTTGGCCGGAGGGAAGCTCTTCACAGACGGTGCCTCTGTTCTCGCTACTGACGGGACGTGGGCGGACATCGTACTGGCGGGTAGCCTGGGATGGACCATCCTCTCCCCAGGAGTCCTCTTTGTTCGACGGGCGCTTCCGCCAAGGCGTCGAGCGAGGTCTAGGGCCCGTCGGCTCGACCCTTCGCCAGCTTGGAATCACCGCTGATCACGTGACCGCCGCCGGTCTCGTCGTGTCGGTCGCGACCGGCCTGGCCGTCGCCAACGGCTGGCTGATCGCCGGCCTCGCCGGGCTCATCTTCTCCGGCGCTCTCGACCTGTTCGACGGCGCCGTGGCCAAGGCGTCCAAGTCGAGCACCCCCCGCGGCGCCTTTTTCGACTCGGTGAGCGACAGGGTGAGCGATGCGGTCGTCCTGGGCGGCGTGGCCTGGTACCTGGCCTCGGTCAAGCATGGGCACGCCTCGGTCCTCGCCCTGGCCGTGCTGGCTGCGTCGATGCTCATCTCCTACGAGCGGGCCCGGGCCGAGGCGCTGGGGTTCCAGGCCCGCGGCGGGCTGATGGAGCGGGCCGAGCGCATGATCCTCCTCGGCGTGGGGCTGGCGTTCAGCGTCGTCCTCGTGCCCGTGCTGTGGGTCATGCTCGCCCTGACCCTGTTCACTGCAGTCCAACGCTTCGTCCGGGTCTGGCGCCAGGCGAGTGCTGCTCGGCCGACCAACGCGGAGCGTCCGCCCGCCCGCTGGCGTACGTGGCGCCCGCTGAGCGAGGCCGACGACGGAGGCTGGCGCGCCCGCCGTGCCGAGCGCCGACGCGTGCGCACCCGGCCCTGACCTCTCTCACCCACCGCGCCGAATACGCCGCCTACCGGACAGGCGCCTTCGTGGGACGGGTGATGCCCGTGTCCGTCGCTACGGCGATCGCCCGTGGCAGCCGGCCTCTACTTGCCGCTGTCTACCGCGGCCGCGATGACATGACGACGATGGCCCGCCGCCACCTCCGCCACGTCTACGGGGACGGGCTGACGAGTGCCGAGCTGGACGAGCGCGTACGGGCGCTCATGGCGTCCTATGCCCGCTACTACATGGAACTTTGCCTGCTGGCATCGATGTCGCCGGAGCGCATCGACAAGAGCATCGTCTTCGACGGCGTCGACCATGTGCACGAAGCACGCGACAAGGGCAACGGCGTCATCATCGCCATGCCCCACACCGGGAACTGGGACCTGGCCGGCGCGTGGCTGGCCCAGCGGGTCCCGTGCACGGCGGTGGTCGAGCGTCTGGAGCCGCCCGAGCTCTACGAGTGGTTCAACCGGGTCCGCCACCGCCTCCGCGTCGACACCGTTCCATTGGGCCCGGGGGCCGGCCCCGCCCTCATGCGCGCCCTTCGCGCCAACCGGATTGTCGGGCTCCTGTGCGACCGTGACATCGGCGGTACGGGCGTCGAGGTCGAGTTCTTCGGCGAGCGCACGAAGCTCCCCGGCGGGCCGGCCACGCTGGCCCTGCGGTCCGGCGCACCGATCCTTCCTTCGGCCGCCTACTTCGACGAGGCGGTGGGCCACCGCGGCGTCATCGGGCCGCCCGTGTGCGCAGAGCGGACGGGCCGCCTGCGCGAGGACGTGGTGCGCGTCACCCAGCAGGTCACACGTGAGCTCGAGAAGCTGATCGGGAAAGCTCCGACCCAGTGGCACAACTTCCAGCCCACGTGGCCGAGCGACGTGGCCAGACCTGAGAACTACGGTTACACACAGCGATGAGAGTTGGCCTGGTCTGTCCTTACAGCCTCACCCTGCCGGGCGGTGTGCAAGGCCAGGTGCTGGGGCTGGCCCGGTCGCTGCGCGCGATGGGCCACCAGGCACGGGTCCTCGGTCCGTGCGACGGACCGCCTCCCGACGTGGCCGTCACTCCGCTGGGCCACTGCGTGCCCCTCGCCGCCAACGGCTCGGTGGCCCCCATCGCTCCCGACGCCAGCTGCGCCCTGCGCACGATCCGGGCCCTGCGTGACGAGGAGTTCGACGTCCTTCACCTCCACGAGCCCCTCGTGCCAGGACCCACGATGACGACCGTGATCGCAGCGGCAACGCCAAAGATCGGCACGTTCCACGCCGCCGGCGGCAGCGCTGCCTACCGGTGGCTGTTCCCGATCACGCGCTGGATGGCGGGCCGTCTCGCTTTGCGGTGCGCGGTCTCCGAGGACGCCAGAGACATGGCGGCGCGCCACCTGGGCGGCGACTACGAGCTCCTGAACAACGGCATCGAGGTCGAGCGGTTCTCCAAGGCGACGCCATGGCCGACGACCGGGCCGACCGTGTTCTTCGTGGGCCGCCACGAGCCGCGCAAGGGCCTGGCCGTCCTCCTCGACGCCCTACCGCGGATGCC
Organism: Actinomycetota bacterium; assembly: GCA_902812475.1. Taxonomy (GTDB): domain Bacteria; phylum Actinomycetota; class Acidimicrobiia; order Acidimicrobiales; family AC-14; genus CADDZP01. The sequence goes on from CADDZP010000059.1 coordinate 12,297, forward strand.
ATCCGACCTGCGACTGTGGGTCGGCGGCGACGGCCCCGAGACCGAGACGCTCAAGGAGCAGTACGGGAACGACCCCCGCGTCGAGTGGCTCGGGCGGCTCGACGATGAGCAGGTGGCCCGCCGCCTGCGGGGAGCCGACGTGTTCTGTGCACCGTCGCTCCACGGCGAGTCGTTCGGCGTGGTCCTCCTGGAGGCCATGGCCGCCCAGACGCCGATCGTCGCCAGCGACCTGCCCGGCTATAGCAACGTGGCGCGCGCCGGCCACGACGCCCTCCTCGTCCCGCCGGGCGACGCCGACGCCCTCGCAGCTGCGATCGTCCAGCTGCTCGAGCGGCCGTCGCTCGCCGAGTGTCTGGTGGCGTCGGGCGAGGCCCGCGCCGCCGAGTTCTCGATGGACCTGCTGGCCGAGCGCTACCTCGAGCTGTACGCGGACGCGTCTCCGAACTAGGAGGGGACGTCGATCACGAGCCGCGGCGGCGACGCCAGCGTGCTCACGCGGAAGCCGAGTTGGGATTTCACGCCGAGCGCCCAGGTGAGGACGCCCTCGAAGTCCTCGACCTGGGAGACCTCCTCGACGGCCCGAGCGTCAGCGGGCTTCAGCGTCCTCGGGCCCGCGTAGGTCGGCTTGCCCGTGTCGATGTCGAAGCTGCTCGCCGCTTCCATGCGCACCACGAGAGCGGCGGCGCCGGCGAGCGGCACCACCTTGCCGGACGTCCCCATGATCGGCTTGGAGGAGTAGGCGACGTCGTAGCCGGGCACCCGGTCGGAGAACTCGAAGACGACCCGGTCGACGGTGTCCTGGCGTGCAGCGCGGACGGCGACAAGGTGCGTGGTCGGATGCGTCGGCGCAACCGAGACCGGCGTCGTCGACCCGGGCGCCGTGGTGGTCGACGCAACGGCGGTCGTGGACGAAGCGACAGCGGTGGATGCCGTGGTCTGCGCCTTGCGGCCGCTCCCGGTCCCGCACGCGCTCAGGAGGGCGAGGGCGGCGACGGCAATCACGGCGGCCCGCACCGATCGGACGATAGACGCGGAAGAGGGCCCCCGGAGGGACCCCCTTCGCGCTCGCAGGCTCAGTGCCCGCCGTGGTGCGGCGGATCAGTGCGTCGTAGCGGGCCGACGGAGCCAACGGAGCCCGGCGACGACGGCCAGCAGCAGCAGGCCGACGAGGCCGAGGATCTGGGTGGGGCCACCGGTGACGGCCAGCGTGCCGTTGGCCGGCGTGGCCGCCGACGGGTTCGCCGGCGTGGCGCCGCCGGGCAGGAACGCCGAGCTGGCACCCACCTGGAGC
>CADDZP010000060.1 GCA_902812475.1 Actinomycetota bacterium
GCGGTGGGGGAGCGGTGACCTCGGTCCACACCGCCCGCACGACGCGGACGAAGAACAGGTAGAGCAGGGCCAGGAAGCAGAACTTGAGGATGGTGAGGAGAGACTCGGGCACGGGGGGCTAGGAGGCTTCGAACCGGAGCACAGTCTTCCCCAGCGTGACCTCGTCACCGTCGGCGAGTGGTTGTTGCTTGATGCGGGCGCCGTTGACCTTGGTGCCGTTGGTGGACCCGAGGTCGGTCACGACGTATTCCTCGCCCTGGCGGCGGACCTCGGCGTGGCGGCGACTGACGTTGCTGTCCTCGAGCACGACGTCGCAGTCGGCGTGGCGACCGATCGTGACGGGCTCGTCGCCCACGGCGACGCGGCTGCCGTCGGGCAGCAGCAGGGAGCCGGCGGCGTGGCCCCCGGGACCGCCGACGATCTCGCCCGCGACCAGCAGCTCACCCTTGCCGAGCGCGACGTCCGGCACCAGCTGGACCTGCACCGGGCCGACGAAGTGGTACCCCTCGTCGCGGGCGTGCTCGCGCACTGCCTCGGAGAGTTCCCGTACGAGGGCCTCGGAAAACGAGCTGAACCGCTCGCTGTCGCTGGGGCTGATCGCCACCGTGAAGTGGTTGGGGGCGATCAGGCCATGGACGCCGACGGTGCGCTGCAGATCCATCTCCCGGCTGAGCCGGCGACCCAGCTCGACGGGCTGCAGCCCGCTGCGGAACGTCTTGGCGAAGGCGCCCTCGACCAGGCGTTCGAGACGACGCTCGAACTGCTGCAGACCCATGGCGCGGCGAGCATAGCTACGGCTATCCCCCGTTCTTCAGGCGAGACAGGGTCCGGTACCCTCGCATTTCCCCACGGGCGAGTGGCGGAATTGGCAGACGCGCAGGATTCAGGTTCCTGTGTCCGAAAGGACGTGGGGGTTCAAGTCCCCCCTCGCCCACTTCGTTGGTGCAGGTCGTTGATCCGATCGCCGGCCGCTCCCATGTTCGGTGTCACGCGCTCGAGGTCGCGGGTCGCCAGAGCCTCCTTGAGCCAGTCATCTGCCGCCGTCACTGCCGCTCCAGGGGGATCTCGACCAGCGCCTGATTCTTGAGCTGGGCGACGAAGGGGTCGGCCTTCTTCGCGGTCCAACTGGCCCGATCAATCACGACGGGATTGATCTCGACACGGAGCTCTCGCTCGACAGCAGCGATCGCACGCCTGACCGACCGCAGGGCCGCGTCGCCGACGACGAGGACGTCGATGTCGCGTGGCGGGAGACCCGGCTCACCGCTGTAGCGCGCAGCCCAGGACCCGAATATGAGGGCCCGCTCGATGCCGTGTACTCGGCCGAGCGCAGCCCCGAGCCGACCGAGAACCCCCACGGTCTGTACAAGGATCGACCGTAGGTCGCGCGCCCACGGCAGCGACCAGTTAGCCGTCACCAGGGTGTTCCGTCCCATCGCCCGAGTAACGACCAGGCCGTGCTCCGCCAAGCGGGCGACCTCACGGCTGGCGGTAGCCTGCGCGACGCCTGCTCGCTCGGCCAGTTCGTGGATCGGTAGTTCATCGTCCGCTTCGGCGAACAGCACCGACAAGATGCGGAGCTGCTGATCACTCCGAAAGAGCGGTGCCAGAGAGGGGGCGGACCTGCTCACATTCTCGATAATATCATCGAGTGTGTGGATGAATCCGGCCGACGACCTTTCCGACCGTTAGCGGTCCGTGCCTGCCACCCGTCGGCGCGGAGATCTCGCGGCCGAAGGGCTACGCAGGCGGCGTGTCTGGGCCGTAGCCGTGCGTGTTAAGAAAGTTCGGGACGTTCCCGTACCACTCTTTGATCACACGCGCCCTCTGCCGGTTGTCGGGTCGGCCATGCGTTCATCGAATTCATCCCCGCTGGCGCAGCGTCAGCACGGGCGCTCCTACACTGGACAGGCACGGCTGACGGGGCCGGAGCGGATTCCTAAGTGCGCAGCGAACCGGAACCCGATCAGGACTGACAAGTGGCCCAAACAGCGAACAACGCGGTCACCCCCGTCGACATTGACATCTTGATCGGTGCCGGGGACGTGACGTTGGCCCGGTCGAGCCTTGTCGAGGCCTGTGCCGCAGCGAGAACGGAGCAGGCGGCCGAGCCTTGGTGCTTCCGAACCCTTGCGCACTTCTACGCAGCCGAAGGACGGCGTGATGAAGCGATCGCCGGCCTGGAACGGTACGTCGGCCTCCGCCCCCACCGATTTGCCGCGGAAGTCTCGGGATACGAAGGCGAATTGGCCGCTGAGTTGGACACCCTCCGGTCCGGCGGGGAAATCGCCGACGGGTTCCTGCGCCGCCTTCAGCCAAGACCGGAGAACGAGCGCGTGTCCGAGGGCGCGCTATTCAGGGCCCTCCCTGAGCGGCCGCGAGGCAACGTCCGCTTCGTGCTCATCGGCGGACCAATGCACTATGTCGATCGGCGGGGGGAGTTCTCGTGCGTGAGCAGCAACGCGATTCAAGCGACCGACCTCTCGCCGGTTCTCGCGGAAGAGTCGGGCCGAGCGATCACGATCGTGGAGAGTCGCCAGTGGGATGTCGCCGCAATCGGGATCACGCATCGTCTCCTCGAGACAGCTCAACGAACCGGGCATTCTGGCGCCTGGACGTACTCCGTCGGGTACACGACAGGGGCCTTCCGAGATGCAGTGAAGGCGGTCGTCGCGCGAGCGCCGACCAGAGCGAAGCCGGGCTCACGTGCTCTCAGGAAGCCGGGCCGGGGACGATGGCTCTACGACCGAGACCCAGCCCTACTGATGATCAACTGCCTTCGCGGCAACACGCTGTACACGATTGACGTGCCACCCGCAGTCGTGCTGTGGCGGTGGCCTGACCGCAGCGACCCAATGTTGCAAGCGTTCTGCGACACGTTCGCCTCTACTTCCAGCGAACCCCTCACCGTTGTCCTCCCCGATACACCAGGCCTGCGTGATTTCGCTGTGCGTTACGTCGCACGCGACGGGATGAACAACACCGACCGCACCCTTCTTGAAAGCATGCTTCACTTCGCGACGGGGTGCCCAACCAACGCGGGAGCGTCTGCTACGCGCGCTTTAGCCCGACGCTCGTCATTGACCCAGACGCGACTCATTGGGATGGAGATCACCTCACCGCGGCCCTCGACTTCCCGGACACGAATTACCAGTTGCGAGTCTCGCCATGGGACCTCGTTAAGGATCCGCTCCTTCGAGCGCAACTGGCCGCTCGGGCGGAGGCCTTGGCCGCCGAGCGTGCGACCGCAGTCGCTTGGACAGATGCGGAGAAGGCCGAGCTGGCGAAGATGCGCGAGTGGTATAGATCCCACTGGGAATTTCCACAGTCGGCCGCAGGCCTCTACGACGCCTACCGACCAGCGCCCCTTGTGGAGCGATGACGGCCGTTGACGCACCCTCCCCGCTTGATCCTGCCCGGCGGTTCTTTTCGGCGCCCGAGGTCACCGCAGCCTGGCTGCGTCAGGACCGCATATGCGCAGACTGCAGCACGCCGACGGCCACAGCCAGGTGCTGGCGTCGACGGTGCCCAACGTGCAGGCCTACGACCCGGCGTTCGCCTACGAGGTCGCCGAGATCGTCAAGGACGGCCTCCGGCGCATGTACGGCGAGGAGCCCGAGGACGTCTTCTATTACATGACGCTCTACAACGAGCCCTACCAGCAGCCCGAGATGCCCGAGGGTGTTGCCGAGGGCATCGTGCGCGGGGCCTACAAGTTCGCCGACGCCCCCGAGGGCTGCCGGCACCGGGCCACGATCCTGTTCAGCGGATCGGCGCAGGGAGCGACGGGCGACGCGCAGCAACTCCTGGCCGAGCACCACGACGTGGGCGCCGAGCTGTGGATTGTGACCTCGTACAAGGGCTTGCGCGAAGACGCCCTGTCGGCCGAGCGGTGGAACCGCCTGCACCCCACCGAGCAGCCGCGCACGGCGTACGTCACCGAGACGCTGGCGGACGCCGAGGGTCCGTTCGTCGCCGTCACCGACTTCATGAAGGCCGTCCCCGACCAGATCGCCCGTTGGGTGCCGGGGACGTTCATCCCCCTCGGCACCGACGGTTACGGCCGATCGGACACGCGCGCCGCCCTACGCCGGCACTTCGAGGTCGACGCACGCAACATCGTGGTTGCCGTGCTCCAAGCTCTCGCCCAGGCGGGCGAGGGCAAGCAGGAAGCGGTGGCCGACGCCATCGCCCGTTACGAGCTCGACACCGAGGCGCCCGACTCCCGCACCGCCTGATCGGACATTTGGTACAGCCCCATCCGCGCCGGCGAGCGGCGCCGTACCGTAAGTGCTCTGTCACTCAACTGGGAGGGGATGCCCGTGTCAGGCAAGAGCGTCGTGCGCAATCCGGGTGAGGGAGAGGCCTACTGGTTCATCGGTGGTCTCTACGAGGTCCTGCTGTCGGCCGACGAAACCGACGGGAACAAGACCGTCATGCGGTTCACGGTCCCTGTCGGCATGGGCCCGCCCATGCACTCCCACGATCACGACGAGTTCGTCTACATCATCGACGGGACGGCGACGTACCACGTCAACGGGGAAATGATCGACGTCGGTCCCGGTGCGGCGCTCCACCTGCCTGCCGGCACGCACGAGACCTGGACACCGAAGACCACGACGACCGTCGTCATCACCTACACCCCCGGCGGGATCGACAAGTTCTTCGCCAAGATGGGCGAGCCGGCGGCCAAGCGAGAGGTCCCGCCGCCGCCCTCGGCCGAGCCCGACATGGCTGCGCTCGCCGAGGAGGCCGAAAACTACGGCCTGCACATCGAAGGCCCGCCGCCTGCGTGAAGGTCACGCAGTCAGGTAGGTGAAAATCATCATCTGCGTCGCGTAGGGGACGAGGACGCCGTTCTCGTCCCACAACATCGCTTCCGCGGACGCCCACCCGTCCTCGGCCCAGCGGGCGCGGTCGGGGGCGAGCAGCCATTCGGTTCGAGCCGGCTCGAAGAGGTGGACCGTCAGATCGGCGCTCGGCGCGAACCAGGGCTCCCGTCCCGGCCCCATCTTCTCGCCCACACAACCGGGCATCCGGTCGGCCAGCGTGAGTACACCGAGGGGGTCGAGGGAGCCGTCATGAAGCACCGGCGGTCGTCGAAGCGGATCCACGTCGCCACGTCGGATCCGGTCGGCTCGAAGTCGTCCCACGGTGCATGCCCGAGAGCCGGTCGACCCTCGACCCGCTCCCAGAACGGACGCGACGCGAAGGTCTCGAACCCCGGCGGCGGCGGGTCGCGGTAGGAGGGACAGTCGCCCGGCCGCCGCACGTCCGGCATCTGAACGTCGACGAAGGTCGGGCCGCGACGGCGCGAGCCGAAGACGGCGAGTGTGTTCGCTCCCGCTTTGGCGCCGACGTTGCGAACCGAGATCGCCACCTGCGTCGCCGAGCGGCCGTGCCGGAGGACGTCGACCCCGATCTCGAGGTCTCCAGCTGCCCACCTGACCCGCGAAGACCGTCGTGCACGTGCGGAGCTCATGCGCGGGGTCGGCGATCTCGGCGGCCGCCGCCCGGAGGCCGAACGACACGATCACGCCGCCCTGGGGCAGCGGCACCAGATCCCAGCTGTGGTCGAGCGTCGCTCGGTACCGCCCCTCTCCGAGGCGGTGAACGACGACGTCGTCAGAGAAGCGCCCGCTCAGGGGCAGGATCCGCCGCCAACGGCGCGGCACAGGGCGGACACGAAGCGGAACCCGTCGATGGTGCCGAGCCCGCTGCCCATGTCGTAGCCGGGAACGCCCGCGAACCCGGGCACTGTCGTGTCGACCTCTTGCCTCGTACCGCACCGGGTCGTGCAGAACGTGTACGTGTTGTTGCCCTTGGTGATGTCGACGATGCCGCCAAGACCGTTGTACAGCGTGGGATTGAGCCAACCGACGCGGTGACCGGCGGCCTGCGTCGCCAGGGCTACGACGCCAGCCAGTTCAGGCGTCGAGGCGCTCGTGCCTCCCGAGACGCTCCAAGCCGGATTGCAGTTCGGGGCGCCACCGCCCTTGGGGTAGTCGCAGTAACTGGAGAAGGTGAGGACGCCACCGTGGACGGCGGCGTTCAGGCTGATGTCGGGGGTACCTCGGGCGGCGCCGACGATGCCGGCGACACCGTCCTGGAACGAGGGTCGAGCGAAGACGTGCGACGGCCCGCCGCCGCCCGCGTCCGAGCCGACGCCGAGCTTCGGGATGTCGTTCCACACGGCGTCGGGTGCGATCCGGTTCCCGGTGGCGTCCAGGCGGAGCTGCGTCCCGCCGACCGACGTGACGAGGGGATCGCTCGACGGCCAGGAGATGACCTGGGTGTCGTAGCAGCAGCTCTGGTTCTTGTGGACGTTCGTCGACCCGTTGTCACCCGACGCCGTGAGCACGGGGACGTCGTGCTGCTGGGCGTTGACGAACGCGCTGCGCAGATTGAGGATCGACTGGTTGCTCGGGAACGTCTGCTCGGTCGAGTCGAAGCTCTGACTGATGACGTCGCCGAGGCCGTGGTTGATGACGTAGTTCTCGGCCTGGATGATTTCGGGGAACCCCTGCACGCCTTCGGTCTCCGACGTCGGCGTCTCGACGAGGAGGATGTTGGCGCCGGGGGCGAAGACGTGGCTCCATTCGACGTCGAGCGTGGTCTCACCGGCCCATCCCGAGCGGTCGTTCTTGCCGAACGGATCGTTGGGATACGCGGGCACGGCGCCGGCCGGCCGGATGATCTTGAAGCTCGGCGGATCCGGAAGCCCGAACGCCTGGTCGAACGAATGCAGGTCTTCGGTGATCGTCGGCGACCCGAAGGGGTCGACGATCACGATGGTCGACCCCGTACCGTCGAGTCCGCGGTTGAACAGCGGGTTGAGGTCGTAGGCGGTCTGCATCTGGGCCGGGTTGTAACAGGGGATCTGCAGTTGCTGGCGACAGTCCCTGTTGGTCGGCGGAGCACCATCGGCGGCGGTGAGGTGCACCATCTCCGCGCTCGTGTGCGGCCGCGCCACTGGGGTGGCGACGGCCGCTTACTGCCGCGCCCAGCCACGCGCTCGCCATCGACACGAGCGCACCGGCGATGACCGTCTTCCGCCGGGCCGCGCCCGACCACCACGTCTTCTTCATGGTCCTCCTCGGGAAGTCGAGGAGTTTACGGGCTGTTGCGACGGGTTACGCAGTGGCGAAGTAGCGGCCTGGGGTCGTGCCGAACTGGCGGCGGAAAGCGGTGACGAAGGCGCTCGTGTTCGCGTAGCCGACCGTCCAGCCCGTTTCGCTCACCGAGCGGCCCTCGGCCAGGAGCTCGATGGCGACAATGAGCTGAAGGCGTCGGCGCCATTGTCCGAGGCACATCCCGGCCTGCTCCTGGAACCGGCGTTCGAGCGTCCGCCTGCCCGCGCCGATCCCGCGGGCCAGCGCGTCGAGGTCGGCGCCCGGGTCCTTGCGGAGCTCGACGGCCGCCTGCGCGGCCAAGCCGTCTCCCACGTTGGGAAGGTCGAGGTGCAGGACGTTGATCGTCTCGAGTTGGTCGAGCAACACCCGAGCGAGCCGCTCGTCGGGCTTTGACCCTGCATCGAGCATGCCGCGCCCGACCACGTGGAGGATGAGCTCCCGAAGCAACCGCGAGACCTCGATGACACCAAGGGATCGTGGCCCGCCGCGCAACCGTCGAGCGACGTACACCGTGCGCAGGTCGACCCGTCCCCGCGCCGTCAGACGGTGCCGCACTCCCGCAGGAACCCACACCGCCCGCGTCGACGGGACGATCCAGGCCGCATCCCCCGTCTCGACGAGGAGGACGCCTGAGTCCGCGTAGACCAGCTGGTGCCAGTCGTGCGAGTGCCACTGGAGCTGCGTGCCGGCGGCGTAGCGCACCGCGTGTGTCCGCACGAGAGGTTCTGTTGTCATGTTTACAACAAGAATTGTCCAAATATCGAAAGCCTGCCAACGCTGCACCGGCGTATCGTCCCGGCATGGCACAGAACGTCGTGCACTTCGCCATCCATGCCGATGACGTCGAGCGCGCCCGGCGCTTCTACGAAGCCGTATTCGGGTGGCGCTTCGAGGCGTGGGGACCGCCCGGCTTCTACAACGTGGTGACCGGCAGCGACGACCGGCCCGGCATCCTGGGCGCGCTCCACGGCCGAGAGGAGCCGTTGACGGGTAGCGGCACCCGCGGCTTCACGTGCACAGTCGCCGTCGACGATCTCGACGGCATCCGCAAGCGCGTCGTCGCCAACGGCGGAACCATCACCTACGAGCAGATCGAGATCCCGACGGTCGGAACGCTCACCCAGTTTCTCGACACCGAGGGGAACGAGCTCGCCGCCATGGTCTACGAGATGGAGATGTTCGGCGCGTAGCCGCCCTACGCTTCATCGGCGATGAAGCTTCCTCTTGCCGGCGACGATGCCGCTGACCGCCTCCTGGAAGACGATCCCCTAGAGCGCTGCTCATCGGGATGCTGCTCGACCAGCAGGTCACGATGGAGAAGGCGTTCCACTCGCCGTACGACCTGAAGGAACGGCTCGGCGGTCGCCTGGACGCGGCCGAGATCGCGGCGATGGACCCGGACAAGCTTCAGGAGGTCTTCGCCGAGCGGCCGGCGCTGCACCGCTTCCCAGGGTCGATGGCGGGACGGACCCAGGAGCTGGCCAACGCCCTCGTCGAGCACTACGACGGCCGCGCCGAGCGGGTGTGGGAGACGGCCAAGGACGGCGACGGGCTGCTCGCCAACCTGAAGGCTCTGCCGGGGTTCGGCGACCAGAAGGCCAAGATCTTCGTTGCGCTCTTGGCCAAGCGGATGGGGGTACAGCCGCAGGGTTGGGAAGAGGCGGCGGGCTTCTACGGCCAGCACGGGTGCTACTCGGTGGCTGACGTTGACGGGCCGGACACTCTCGCCAAGGTGCGCGAGTACAAGCTTGCTGCCGCTCGGGTACGCGTCCTGTCGCCTGACCAGATCTGCGCCGGCCTCGGCGACCGGTCCGCCTCCTCACAGGCGGGGCGCGCAGTGCCATGCCCCGCCAGCAGACCCTGCGGGCGTCGGTCGACTGGAGTCATGAGCTGCTCTGCGACGAGGAGCGCGTGCTGTTCCGTCGCTTGGCGGTATTTGCCGGTGGGTGGTCCCTCGACGCCGTCGAGCAGGTGTGTTCGGGCGACGGGCTCGACGCCTACGGTGTCCTCGACCTTCTGACCTCGCTCGTCGACAAGTCGCTGGTCCTCGCCGACGACGGGCAGGTGGTCGTGCGCTACCGCATGCTCGAGACGGTGCGCGAGTACGCCCTCGACCTCCTACGGGAATCCGGCGAGCACGACGCCCTGCGTCAACGCCATCGCGACTTCTTCTTGGCCCTCGCCGAGCGCATCGCCCCGGAGCTGATGACGATCAACCAGCGTGAATGGCTCGACGCGATCGACCCGGACGCCGGCAATTTCGCGGCGGCCATCGACCGCGGTGCGCAGACCGACCCCGACCTCGCCCTGCGGTTGTGTGCGGCCTTGACGTTTTGGTGGAAGCTGCGCGGGAGCTTCGCCGCCGCAGAGGCGGCGTACGACCGCGCTCTGGGCGCCGCGGATACAGGAGCGAGCCAGCTGCGAGCACGCGTCCTTTGGGCGCGTGCGTACTTGCTGGGATATGCGGGGGACTACATGACCGCGATCGGCGCTGCCCACGAGGCACTGGCCGCGGCCGATGCCGTCGGCGACGATTCCACGACGGCACGCGCCCTCGACGTCCTCGGGACGATCCAGCTCTTTCCAGACCCCATAGGTGCCCGCCCGGGGCTCGAGCGGAGTATCGAGCTCGCTCGCAAAGCGGGCGACGAGTGGTGCCTGGCCGACGCCACGCAGATCCTCGCCTTCTCTCACTTCATCTGTGACGAATTGAGCGAGCTCGAGGACCGCCTCAACGAGGCGCTACCGATTGTCGAGCGCAACGGCTACGGGGAGCAGCTGGCCTGGCACTGGGTCGGCATGAGCTATCGGCCGTGGATCAGCGGCCAGCCCGAGCGCTTCCTCGAGTTGGCCGAGCGAGCGGTCGCCATCGCAGGCGAGATCGGTGAGCCCGTCACGGCTGCGTTTGCCCATGCCCTCATGGGCCTCCTCGAGATCGCTCAGGGGCAGCCGAGCGCGGCCGCCGATCGACTAGAGACAAGCATGGCTGTGCTCCTGGCCAGTGGTGGGGGCATGGCCCTCCCCGTTCCGCAATTGGCGCTCGCCAGTGCTCATGCTGCGCTCGGCGAGCTCGACCGGGCCAACGCCCTGCTCGGGTCGGTCGTCGACAGCAGGGCGGATTACGGCTACTTCCTGGCCTGGACGCAGACTGTCCTCGCCGATGTCAGGCGCGCCCAGGGCGACGCAACCGGCGCGTACCAGCTGGCCAGCGAGGCGCTCGTGACGAGTGACCGCCTCGGCAGCACGTTCGTCTCGGCTTCGAGCCGTGAGATTCTCGGCCGTCTCGCGGCTGGGCGCGCCGAGTGGGCGGCCGCTGAGCACTTGCTGCACGAGGCGCTCGCGACCCGAGCGGAGCGGGAGCTGCGGCTCGGCCCGCAGACGCTCGACGCCCTCGCCCAGGTCGCGGCGCGCCTCCAGTCCAGCGAGGAGGCTGCCCGGCTGCTCGGAGCGGCCAAGCGTGCCCGCAACGACCTCGGCCTCGTGCGTTGGCCCCCCGACGAGCCCGATTTCACGATCCTCGAGACCACGCTGCGAGGGCACCTGGGTGATGGGCCGTTCGAGGCGGCGCTGTCAGAAGGCGCGGCCATGCCGCTCGACGATGCAGTCGCGTGGATCAGACGAGCTCGCGGTTCACGCAAGCGCCCGAGCAGGGGATGGGAGTCGCTGACGCCCCCCGAGAGCCAGGTTGTCGAGCTCACCGCGCAGGGACTCACGAACCCCGAGATCGGCGAGCGGCTCCTCATGTCCCGCGCCACCGTCAAGGCGCATCACGCACGTGTTCCAAAAGCTCGGCGTGAAGACACGCGCCGAGCTCACCGCCCACGCCGTCCGCCGTGGCGCCGCGCCTCCAGGGCCAGCCTGAGTGGGCGTGACGCGGCGCGACTCGGTGCCGGACGCCGTCACATCGACAGGCCGTGCCTCAACGTGACACGCCGCTACGCACGGCCGACGAGCGTCGCCGCCGCAGCGGCCGACGACAGAGTCCAGTCGCGGCTTCGTTAGATTCGCTGTTCCGTCCGCCGTTTGCGCGCGACGGCGCCGACGAGCCCTCCTGAGAAGTCCATTGGACTTCGTGGTTCGGGGGCGCCTTTTGGCGGCAGGCTGAACCGGACGTGCACTGGTTCTCGGCGCCCTCGTACTGGCTCGGCCGTCTCGTGTTCCAGCGGGCGCTGGCCGTCATCTACCTGGTCGCCTTCGTCGTCGCCGCCAACCAGTTCCGGGCCCTGCTCGGCGACGGCGGCATGCTCCCGATCCGCCGCTACGTGGTCGCCGTTCCTTTCCGTCGCTCGCCGAGCATCTTCCACCTCCACTACTCCGACCGCTTCTTCGCCGTGGTCGCTTGGAGCGGCGCCGTCCTGGCCGCCGCCGTGGTCGCGGGCGTGGCCGACGCCGTCCCGCTGTGGGCGTCGATGGTCGTGTGGACGGTGCTGTGGGCCCTCTACCTGTCGATCGTCAACGTGGGCCAGACGTGGTACGGCTTCGGCTGGGAGACGCTGCTCGTCGAGAGCGGCTTCCTGTCGATCTTCCTCGGCAATGGGCACGTGCTCCCGCCCGTGCTGGTGCTGTGGCTGGTGCGCTGGCTGCTGTTCCGGGTGGAGTTCGGCGCCGGCCTGATCAAGCTGCGCGGCGATCGCTGTTGGCGCGACCTGACCTGTCTCTACTACCACCACGAGACCCAGCCGCTGCCGGGGCCGTTGAGCTGGCGCTTCCACCACCTGCCCAAGCCGCTGCACCGCGTCGAGGTGGCCGCCAACCACGTCGCCCAGCTGGTGGCGCCCGTCGCCCTGTTCCTGCCGCAACCCGTTGCGGGCGCGGCGGCGATTCTGATGATCGTCACCCAGGCCTGGCTGGTGCTGAGCGGCAACTTCTCGTGGCTGAACGTGATCACCATCGTCCTCGCCATTCCGGCACTCATCCCCGGCGTGCTCCATGCCATCGTGCCCTTGTCTCGGCCCGCCATGCATGGTCCGCCCGGCTGGTTCCAGGGCGTCGTCATTGCGGTCACCGCCGTCATCGCCGTCCTCAGCTACGGGCCGGCGCGCAACCTGCTCACCCGCCACCAGCGCATGAACGCCAGCTTCGAACCCTTGCGCCTGGTGAACACCTACGGTGCGTTCGGCAGCATCACCCGCGTCCGCCACGAAGTCGTCATCGAGGGCACCGACGATTCCCATGTGGGACCCGACACGATCTGGCGGGAGTACGAGTTCAAGGGAAAGCCCGGCGACCCGCGGCGCCGCCCGCCGCAGGTCGCTCCGTACCACCTACGCCTCGACTGGCTGATGTGGTTCGCGGCCCTGTCGCCCGGCTACGCCGGCGAGTGGTTCATGGGCCTGGTGGTCCGCCTGCTCGGCAACGACAGGGAGACGCTCAAGCTCCTGCGCGGCAATCCCTTCCCGGACACGCCGCCGACGTTCGTGCGCGCCCGTCTGTTCGAGTACCGGTTCACGACCAAGGCCGAGCGACGGGCGACGGGCGCCTGGTGGTGGCGTTCACCCGTGGGCGAGTACCTCAGCCCGGTCAGCCTGCGAGAACGCGCCCGACCCGGCGAACCGCGCTGACGGCTACCGCCGCCCGCGCGTCCGCTGGGCGTCAGTGGCGACGGCGGGGATGGTCGTGGCCGGCGGGGCGATACGCGTCACAGTGCGTGCACCACCGCGGGAACGGCAGCTCGCCCCGCAGGAACTCGGTCTTGTGGAAGGTGCACAGCGGCACCCGCGGGCCGGCGTCGGGCCGGAACAGGTCGGATCCCCCCGAGCTGGGGGGGAAGAGGCCGTCCGCGCTGGACACGCCGCACACCGCACACGGCGCGTGCAGCTGACTGGCGAGCACGGCGCTTCGCCTACCCACGCCACCGGCGTTGCTACACGCTGATTCCGGCAAATGCCGGCGGATGGCGACTCCCGTGTGTCGATCGGTCGAGGTACGCGGAGGCGGCTGCCCCTGTCGACCGGGCGGCCTTCGGACCCGCGGCGGTGCGTCCCAGAGACGGGAAAGACCCCCTGGCGAGGAGAAGGGGGCCTTTCCGCACTCCGACTCGGCTAAGAGGGAGTACCGCTCAGTCTCCTACCTGGAGCGGTACGGGGCAAGGCCGGATTCCCCTCCGGCCTCTACCCAGCGTCGTCGGCGGGTCCGGACGGCACCTCCGCTTGGCGCCGCCGCCACGCCGCCTCGGCCCGGGCCACCACCTCGCGGAGGGGAAGGCCGACCCGTCGGGCCGCCCGGGCAGCGTCGTCGTGCTCGATCTTGACC
>CADDZP010000061.1 GCA_902812475.1 Actinomycetota bacterium
TGAGTCCCGGCGCCGATCACGTCAAGAGCGTCGTGGACACCCCTTCAGAGAACGCGTCCTCGACGAGTGCTCGAGCCCTCGTCGACTACATGCAAGACGCGCGAAATCCCACTTGAGATAAGTGCCGGTCTGTGGCGCGACCGTCGGTATGCGGGTCTACGCGATGAGGCTCGGCGGTTCGCCGGTGGCGTCTATGCCGCCACCAGGGTCAGGTGCTTGAGGCTCTTCTCGACCTTCACGGCGTCTTCCTGGCTCCAGTGCGAACCGATGAAGCCGCGGCGGACGAGCTTCACACCCTCGCGTGTGGTCCGCAGCATGAAGTAGGCCTCGGTCCAGCCCGAGAGGCGCTGGTGCACCATCAGGCTTGGTCCGAACCGGTAGATCGTGACGTCGCCCGAGCGGAAGATGGCGCTTTCGGCGGGGCCGCGCACGGTGATCTGACTGGGGCGATCGCGCAGATCGAACACCTGGGCCCACGGGCCCAGGGCGCCGATCAGCGATCGGTACTCCGTCTCCAGCTGGCTCTCGAGTGTGGGCCGTGCGCTCATCACTCTCAGTGTTCGGCACCGACCGGGACACCCTGCATGGGCCATTGGCATCATCGTCATCGCCGGCACGGCCTAGGCATGGATGTACGCCAGCACGACGAGCACGCCCATCACGATCGACACAACGCCCAGAGCGATCATCGTCGGCCAGAACCAATCGATCTGCGCAAAGCGGGGAGGCGAGGCGTCGACTCGCGACCGCCAACCGCACAAGGGGCAACGCCCGTCGGTGTAGCGGGGGGCGAAGCTCCAGCCGTCGTTGGGACACGTGACGCGTTCGTCGGGCGTGCGCTCGAGAACGCTCACGCCCGCTCCCCCCGTTCGCCCATCCGCCACCACCACAGGCTGGCCGCCGTGCCGATCAGCGCCGCCTGCCACATGAAGTAGAAGAGCAACAGCCACAACGGCTTCTGGCTGACGACCCGGCGCACGTTGCCCAGCGCCCGTGGGCTGGCCGCGGTGCGAGCGGGAGACGACGCCAGCGCCCCACCCGACGCGCCGGGGACGGCCGGCACACCCGGCGACCCCGGCGTTCCCGGGATGAACTCGCTCGTAGGTCCCACCTCGCCGCTCGTCTCCGACGCCCCACTGACGGTCGCGCCGCTCCCGGGCGGCTCGCCGGGCGTCGCGAGTGAATCGGCGAACGCCTCCCCCAGCTTGTAGTCGACGAACTGCTGCGGCACGCCGGCCGGTCCGGCCGGCTGCTGGAAGATCACGTGCACCACTGCCGCCGAGATCGTCTCCTGGTGGTCCGCCTTCTTGACCTCCGGCGTCGTGACGAAGATCTGATACCCGCCTTGGGCCAGCGCCGAGTTGAGGCCGGCGCTCGCCTGCTGGACGGCCTGGCCGATGCCCGGAACCTGCGTGCCGTTGACCGACACGCCGGCGGGGCCGATGGTCACGGGGACGCCGCCGACCGTCGCGTTGGCGACCTCGCTCGTCACCGACTCCTTCGGCGTTCCGTCGTTGACGATCTGGACGGCGCCGTGGATGCCGAACAAGGCGATGGCGCCGCCACCGAAGGAGGCCTTGGCGACGCGCGTGTCCGCAGACACGACGAGCTGACCGGCGGCGTCGTCGAACGTCGCCGTGCCCACGCCCGACATGCCGTCGGCGCCATCGGACACGCTCGCGTCGGCGTGGACGGCCGGGAAGCGGCGGCTGTCGGCGGCGGTGAGGAACTGGGCCCGCCAAGCGGTGAGGGCCGTGTCCAGCTTGCTGAGGGAAGTCGCGCTTGGTGCCGACCCTGGTGGCGCAGACGCCAGTTGCGCTTCGGCCGTCGCCTTGTTGCGGACGGCTGTTGCCGCCGCGTAGGGACCGCCGGGATTGCCGACGGTCACGGGCTTGTCGGAGCCGGGCGGGAAGTCGGCCACGGCGTACTGCGGCTGGCTGAGCTGCGGTGCACCCGGCGGAGCCTGGGTGTTGAAGGTCGCCACCGCCGTCTGACCGAGAGGCCCGGTGTCGAGCACGCTGGCGGTTCCCTCGGCCGAGGGCGAACTGTCGACGCGCGCCTGGGCCAGCGGGTAGCGGTTGTCGATGGCGCCCGTCCGGAAGTTCGGGAAGGCGTTGGACCCGGCGAGCACGTGCACGGCGGCGCCACTCGCCGTCCCGTTCACCGCTGAGAACGTTTGCGCGGCGCGAGCGCTCGGCACGAAGGCGGTGGCCAGACCGCCGCCCAAGGCCAGCGTGCCGAGAACAGCGGCGGTGCGCGTGCGAAACCTGCGCTCAGCCACGGCGCCGCCCCGCTTGTGTCGACGCCTTCTTCGTCGCCGTCTTCTTGCGTCTGCTGTTCGACGCCTTCTTCGTCGCCGTCGCCTTGCTGGCTGACGCCTTGCGTGTGCGTGCGCTCTTCTTGGCCGGCGCCTCCAAACGGCCGGCAACGGCGTCGCGGATGAGCTCGTCGGCGGCCACGCCCTCCCGTTCGGCCCGATCGTACAGCGCCCGCACGAGGGCGGGCGGAAGGTGCACGGCCAGCTCCTCGACGGCCGACACGGTGTCGCGCCGACGGCGTGTGGAGTCGGGCAGGCGCTCGACGTCGACGTCGCCCAGGTACGAGCCCTTGACGAAGTCGTCGTCGTTGGCCAGCTCGGCCGCGGGCCCGGCGAACGTCACCTCGCCCTTCTCGAGCACGTAGGCGCGGCCGGCGACCTCGAGGGCGCGGCCGACGAACTGCTCGACCAGCAGCACCGAGACGCCCTGTTCCGGGAAGCGGGCGACGATCTCGAACAGGCCGGCGACGATCCTCGGCGCCAGCCCCTGGGACATCTCGTCGATCATCAGCAGCTTGGGCCGCCAGATCAGGCCCCGGGCCAGGGCGAGCATCTGCTGCTCGCCGCCCGAGAGCGTGCCCGCCTGCTGGCTGCGCCGCTCGGCCAGCCGGGGGAACGTGGTGTACGTCTCGTCGAGGCGGTCGGCCAGCTCGTTCTTGGGCACCTTGCCGAACGCCCCGGCCAGGCGCAGCGTCTCTTCTACTCCGAGGCTCGGGAAGATTCCCCGCCCCTCCGGGACGTGCACGAGGCCGCGCCTGGCCACGTCTTCGGCAGGACGACCGGCGATCGACGCACCGTCGAAGGTCACATCGCCGTCGAGCACCGGGATCATTCCGGAGATGGCGCGCAGCGTCGACGTCTTGCCCGCACCGTTGGCGCCGAGCAGGGCGACGACCTCGGCCTCGTCGACAGACAGGTCGATCCCGAAGACGACGGGAATGCCTTCGTACCCGGTCCGCATCGCGCGTACGTCGAGCAGTGCCATCAGGCGACCTCGCCCAGATAGGCCTGGATGACCTGCGGGTCGTCGCGCACGTGCTCGGGAGGACCTTCGCTGATGATGCGCCCGAAGTCGAGGACGTAGATGTGGTCGCACGTGCGCATGACCAGCGCCATGTCGTGGTCGACGAGCAGCATGGTCACGCCGAACTGCTCGCGGATGCGGAACAGCACGTCGGCCAGCTCCGCCGTCTCCCGGGCGTCGAGGCCGGCTGCCGGTTCGTCGAGCAGGAGCAAGTCCGGGTTGGAGGCGAGGGCCCGGGCCAGCTCCAGGCGACGTTGCATCCCCACGGCCAGATCGGCGGCCTGCAGCTCAGCAACGTCGAGCAGGTCGAGGAAGTAGAGCAGGGCGCGGGCGCGCTCTTCGGCCTTGCGCTCCTCGAAGCGCGCCGTCGGCAGGCGGAAGGCGTCGCCCACCGGCGTGCGTGGCGAGAAGGCGTCGATGGGAACCATGACGTTCTCCAGCACGGTCATCCGCCCGAACAGCTGCAGGTTCTGGAAGGTGCGGGCGATGCCGAGGCGAGCGCGGCGGTGGGTCTTGACGCCCGCCAGGTCGCGGCCGTCGTAGGTGATGCGGCCGGTGTCGGGGCGCAGGACGCCGGTGATGCAGTTGAACAGGGTCGTCTTGCCGGCGCCGTTGGGCCCGATCAGCCCGACGATCTCGCCCGTGCGCACGTGAAGGGAGACGTCGAGCAGCGCCTGCACGCCGCCGAAGCGGATCGAGACGTCGTACAGATCGAGCAGGCCCGTCACGTGGACGTCCTTGCCAGGACCCTCTCGGGCGTCGCGGTGTCATCGGCGGTGGGAGGCGGCGCCGGTGGGTGCAGCCGGCGCATGATGCGCCTCTCGCTGTCGACGACCGCTCCGTCGGGCGCGTAGACGAGCTGGAAGATCAGGAGAATCCCCGTGACGAACGGGAACCACTGGGTCGAGAACGGCGTCCAGGCTCGCATGATCTCGGGGACGAAGAGCAGGAACATGCCGCCAACGGGTGCGGAGGTGATTGCGCCAACACCCACGACGGTGGCGATCGCGGCGATGATCACCGAGTGGAGGAAGTCATAGGAGCCGGCGCTGGCCGACCCGACGCGCACGGCGGAAAGGCCGCCGGCGAGACCGGCGAGGGCAGCCGAGATGCCGAACGCCGTGAGCTTCCACGCCGTGAGGTTCAGTCCGACCGTGGAGGCCGCCACCTCCGACTCACGCACGGCCCGCAGCACCCTCCCCGTCTTGCCGGTCCGAAGGTTCCACACCAGCAGGCAGGCGACGAGCAGGATGCCGAAGACGAACAGATAGAAGGCGTACTCGCCCCTCAGGCCGATGCCGAAGAACGATGGCCGGCCCGGTCGCCACGACGACGTCCCGCCCGAGAAGGAGTCCCACGTGCCGGGCGCCAGCAGGAAGCGGTCGAAGAACAAGGCCACGCCGATGGTGAGGATGGCCAGGAAGAGCCCTGACAGTCGCAGGGCGGGGATGGCAACGAGGACGCCGACCGCGGCCGCGAAGCACACGCCGACGAGCAGGGCGAGCCAGAACTCCCAGTGGTGGCCGGCGACGAGCGACCCGACGGTGAACGCACCGATCGCCGCGAACGAGTACTGGCAGAACGAGATCTGGCCCACGAGTCCGGTGAGGACGACGAGCGAGAGCACGATCAGCCCGGCGATGGCGGCGTCGGAAGCCAGCGATCGCAGGAAGTTGGACAGGAAGGCGGGGATGAGCACCCCCAGGGCGATGCCGACGCCAACCGCCGTCCAGCGGACGACCCGTGCGTCCGCTGTCACGCCATCCTCAGCTTGCGGGCGCCGGGCCGGAAGAGGACGGCGAGGGCTATGAGCAGCAAGCCGAACGTCACCGCTTCGCTGACGCCCGACGTGTTGAAGAACGCACGCGGGTAGGTCTGGGCCAGCCCGAGCAAGCCGGCGCCCACCACCGCGTACGGGAGGCTGGTCAGCCGCCCGATCAGGGCGGCGGTAAAGGCGTCGATCACGACGAGCGTCAGTGAGAACGTGTCGAAGTTGATCAGCGGCGTGATGAGGACGCCGGCGATGGCCGCCATGGCCGAGCCCACCATCCACGACGCGGCCGTGACACGGTTGACGCTGATCCCCCACAGGCGCGCCGACTCGGGATCATCGGCGACGGCGCGCATGGACGCGCCCAGTGTCGTGAATCGGAGCACAGCCGCGGTGGCGAGTGCGAGCACGACGGCGACGATCACGGTTGTGAGCTGGTCGTACCCGACGACGACGCTCGTCCCGATCAGCCGGAAACCCGACTTGCTGACGAGCCTCACCGGGCTGTGATAGGCGTTCTGCCCCCAGATCCGACCGGCCAATGTCTGCAGGACCAGCAGCCAGCCGATGGTGACGACAACCTTGGTGAGCGCCGGCCTCCCCGTCAAGGGCCGCATGGTGAAGCGCTCGATGATGAAGCCGATCCCGATGCCGACGGCGATGGCGGCGATGAGTCCGAGCCAACCGGGCAGTCCGGACTTCACCGAGACCTGGTAGGCGACGAACGTCGAGAACATGGCCACGGCGCCGTGGGCGAAGTTGAGGACACCCGAGACCCGGTAGATCAGCACCAGGCCGATGGCAGCCAGGGCGTAGATGCCGCCGAGCACGATGCCGATGACGGTGAAGCCCGGAAGGAGCGAGACCCCGGCGAGAACCATCAGCCGGCCATCTCAGGCGGCCGCTCGTGCGCCGAAGGCGCCTCGCCGGCCGGCTGCAAAAGGAGAAGCGCGGAGGGCGAGCCGGCTTTGCCGGTCGCCCGGAGCACGATTAGCTCGCCGAGCAAGCTCTGCTTGCGAGTGCGAAACATTTAGAAGCAGTTCCAGCCGGAGTAGGTGGTCCACGTGCCGGAGTTGTTCTTGATCCACTGGAAACAGTGGTTGGGATCGTGTGTCCCACCTGCGCCGAACGTCAACGGCACCGTGAGGCCCGGATTGAAGTTGCTGATGCCGTTGAGGGCGTCGGTCAGCGTCTTTCGGTTGATCGGGTTGGTGCCGATGCGCTTGATCGCCTCGACGAACGCCTCGGCCGCCACCCAGTCACCCTCGGTGTAGACGTCGAGGGCGGCAACCTGGTTGGGGAAGTACTGCCGCACCGTGTTCTCGTAGTCGGCGACAGCCGGGTCACCGTGGTGGTCGTCGGGCTCGAGCACCGGCGTCAGCGACTCGGCGTTGAACACGCTCTTGCCGTAGGACTGGTTGGCGGACTTCTTGTCGAGGCCCAGTCCGAGGATCTTGGGGTGGAAGTTCTGGCGGTCGAGGGCCTGGAACAGGCGGGCGTACGAGAAGGGGTCGAGCCCGCCGATGATCGAGTCTGCCCCTTCGCTCTGGAGCTTCAGGGCGAGATCCGTGTAGTCGGCCTTGGTGGCGTCGACCTCGTCGACGCTCTTCTCCTTGATGCCGTTGGCGTGCAGAGCGGCGAGCAATGACGCCTCGACGGGCTTCACGAAGCTGGCGTTGATGATGATGACGCCCGGCGCCTTGAGCCCCAGATCCTTGGCGTGCGTGCCCATCGCCGTGCCGTAGCGGGTGAGGCTGGCGGTCACGGGCCACGACAGCGGCACGTTGAACTCGGCCGGCACGCCAAGGCCGCCGACGAGGGGGACGCCCTGGGAGTTGAAGAACTGCGTCTCGGGATCTTCGCCGCTGACCGACAACGGCCCGACGATCGCCAGGATGCCTTGCCCGATCAGTCGTTGGGCGCACTGGTGGGCACGCGAGGGGTCATAGCCGGAGTCGCAGTCGAGGAGCTGGAACTTGTGGCCGTTCACGCCGCCGGCGGCGTTGACCTTGTTGAAGTAGGCGCGCACGGTGTCGCGCTCGACGGTGGCGTCGAAGGGACCGGTCTCGTCGTAGATCCCGCCGACGGTGATCACACCGCCCGCCCCGATCGCCGCCGTCGACAGCTGCCCGGCCGCGGTCCCGGCGCCGCCGCCCTTGCTCACGGTCTGGCCGGCCGAACCGGCCGAACCGGCCGATCCGGCGGAGCCTGTCGAGCCCGCGGCCCCACCCGATGCCGTTGCGGTGCCCTGGTCGCCGGGCGTGGCCGCTTCCTGCCCTGTTGCCGCCGCCCCGTTGGCCACGACCGAGCTCGGTTTGCGGTTGAGCTCGTGGATCACGGCACCGCCCAGTGCCAGCGTGGCGATGACGCTCACCGTCATGAAGACGATGGCGATCCGTTCGCGGACCGAAGTCATTGTGGTCCCCTTCGTCCGGTTTTGACGAAGAGGGTACCACTCTGCGTGGTCAGACCTCCCAGGTGGCACCCGAATGCAGGAGCTTGGTGAGGTCGCCGGGGCCGAGCCGCTGCTGGGCGTCGACCAACTGGTGCTGCATGGCCTCGCCGTAGGTGGGCCGGTCGACGGCCCGGAAGACGCCGACGGGCGTCGGCTCGAACGGCCCCTTGGCCAGCCGGGACAGCATGAACGCCAGGCCAGGTTCGTCGCGCTTTTCGTCGTGGACGAGGATGCGGTCCTCACCCACCTCGGCCACGTCGACGATCTTGGCGCGGCCCTGCCCGTCGAGCACGACGCCCCGCCCCCCGTCGGGACCGAAGCGGATGGGCTTGCCGTGCTCGAGCGGGATGAGCATCTGGGGGCGCGCCTCCCGCGACGTGATCTGCTCGAAGGCGCCGTCGTTGAAGACGTTGCAGTTCTGGTACACCTCGACGAAGGCGCCGCCCTTGTGGTCGTGGGCCCGGCGGAAGGTCTCCATCATGTGCTTGCGGTCCATGTCGTGGGTGCGGGCCACGAAGGTGGCCTCGGCGCCCAGGGCCAGGCTGATGGGGTTGAAGGGCTGGTCGACGGAGCCGAACGGCGTCGACTTGGTGACCTTGCCGACCTCGCTCGTCGGCGAGTACTGACCCTTGGTCAGCCCGTAGATCTGGTTGTTGAACAGAATGATCGTCAGGTTGACGTTGCGGCGCAGGGCATGGATCAGGTGGTTGCCGCCGATCGACAGGGCGTCGCCGTCGCCGGTGATGACCCACACGTCGAGGTCGGGCCGGCTGACGGCCAGGCCCGTGGCGATGGCCGGCGCCCGCCCGTGGATGCCGTGCATGCCGTAGGTGTTCATGTAGTACGGGAAGCGGGCGGCGCAGCCGATGCCGGAGACGAACACGGTGTTCTCCCGGCGCACGCCGAGCTCGGGCATGAGCATCTGCAGGGCGGTGAGGATCGAGTAGTCGCCGCACCCGGGGCACCAGCGCACCTCCTGGTCGCTGGACCAGTCCTTCTTGGTCGTCACCGGTACCGCGGTCTCACTCATGGGGCCGCCTTTCGGCGGCGCCCTGAGCGGGCACGCTGGAACATTGATTCGCTCGCCGTCGCTCGCTCATTGCATGCACTCCAGAATCGCTTGTTCGATCTCGGCCGCCTTGAACGGCTGGGCCTGCACCTTGGTGAGCGAGCGGGCGTCGACCAGGAAGTCGGCCCGAACCACCTTGGACAGCTGGCCCAGGTTGAGCTCGGGGATCAGCACCTTGCGGTAACGGCGCAGCACCTCAACGAGGTTGGGAGGGAAGGGGTTCAGGTGGACGAGGTGGGCCTGCGCCACCTTCCTGCCGCGCGCCCGGGTGCGCTGCACGCCGGCGGCGATGGCGCCGTATGTCGACCCCCAGCCCAGGACGAGCACCTCGGCCCCGTCCTCGTGATCGACCTCGACGGGCGAGATGTCGGTGGCGATGCCCGCCACCTTGGCCGCCCGCAGACGGACCATCTTCTCGTGGTTGGCCGGGTCGTAGGAGACGTTGCCGGTGCCGTCCTCCTTCTCCAGGCCGCCGATGCGGTGCTCCAGGCCGGGCGTGCCCGGGACGGCCCACGGCCGGGCCAGCGTGGCCTCGTCGCGCAGGTAGGGCCAGAACAGCCTGGTGCCATCGGGGCCGTCGTGGTTGGGCTCGGTGGCGAAGGGCACGTCGATGGCCGGCAGACTCTCGACGTCGGGGATGCGCCAGGGCTCGGAGCTGTTCGCCAGGTACCCGTCGGACAGCAGGATCACCGGCGTGCGGTACTTGAGGGCGATGCGAGCCGCCTCGATCGCCGCGTAGAAGCAGTGGGCGGGCGTGCTCGCGGCGAGGACCGGCAGCGGCGACTCGCCGTGGCGCCCGAACAGAGCGAGCAAGAGGTCCGACTGTTCGGTCTTCGTCGGTAGCCCCGTGGACGGACCGCCCCGCTGGATGTCGATCAGCACCAGGGGCA
Source organism: Actinomycetota bacterium (assembly GCA_902812475.1). Lineage (GTDB taxonomy): Bacteria > Actinomycetota > Acidimicrobiia > Acidimicrobiales > AC-14 > CADDZP01. The sequence continues at coordinate 9,527 of CADDZP010000061.1, forward strand.
GCTCGAGGCTGATGGCCAGCCCCACGGTCTCGGCCTTCAGGTCGACGCCGGGTCCGCTCGTGGTCGTCACGCCGAGATGGCCGCCGAACGCACTGCCGACGACAGCGCCGGCCGCCGCGATCTCGTCCTCGGCCTGCATCGTGCGCACGCCGAAGTTCTTGTGCTTGGAGAGCTCGTGGAGGATGTCGGACGCGGGCGTGATCGGGTAGCTGGCGAGGAAGACCGGGAGTTTGGCCAGCTGCCCGGCCGCGACGAGGCCCCACGCCATCGCCGTGTTGCCGGTGATGTTGGTGTACGTGCCGGGCAGGTGGGTGGACGGCTTGACCTCGTACGCCGACTCGAACAGCTCGGCCGTCTCTCCGAAGTTGTAACCCGCCTTGAACGCCAGCAGGTTGGCGTTCATCACCTGCTCGTTCTTGGCGAAGCGCTGCTTGATCCACTCGAGGGTGGGTTCGACGGGCCGGGTGTAGATCCACGACACCAGGCCGAGGGCGAAGAAGTTCTTGGAGCGCTCGGCGTCGCGGGGCTTGGCCCCGATCTCGCTGGTCGCCTGGATCGTCAGGCTCGTCATCGGCACCTCGTAGACCGTGTAGCCCTTGAGGGTGTCGTCGTGCAGCGGGTTCTCGGCGTACCCGGCCTTGGCCAGATTGCGATCCTCGAAGGAATCCACGTTGACGATCAGAGTCCCGCCGACGGGGAGGTCCCTGATGTTGGCCTTGAGGGCAGCGGGGTTCATCGCCACAAGGACGTTCGGCGCGTCGCCCGGCGTCGAGATCTCATGGTCGGAGATGTGGATCTGGAAGGCGGAGACGCCCGCGAGGGTGCCGGCCGGAGCGCGGATCTCGGCCGGGAAGTCAGGCAGCGTGGCGATGTCGTTGCCGAACAGGGCGCTCACGTTGGTGAAGCGGTCGCCCGTCAGCTGCATGCCGTCCCCAGAGTCCCCTGCGAACCGGATCACGACGCGGTCGAGCTCGCGCAGCGCGTGCTGAGTGGTGTCGGTCACAGCTTCAGCGTAGGTCGACCGGGCCGCCTGCCGGCGCGACCGCCCTAGGAGTTCGAGGCGTCGAAGATGCTCTGGATCGAGGCGTCGAGCGTCTTGTTGAACTCCTCGTCGCTCTGCTGCGCCGACAGGCCTTCGGTGAGGGCCCGGGAGAAGCTGGCGACGACCCCCTTGTTGCGGGCCAGACGGGCGTTGGCCTCCTCACGGGAGTAGCCGCCGGAGAGGGCCACCACCCGGACGACGTTCGGGTGGTCGACCAGGTCGCTGTAGAAGTTGTCCTCTTCAGGCAGCGTGAGCTTGAACATCAGGTACTTGTCGCTCGGCCATTGCTCGAGCCCGGCGAGCAGGTGCTTCTTGAGCATCGCCTCGGCGTCGGCCTTGTCGGGGGCCTTGATGCTGACCTCGGGCTCGAGGATCGGCACCAGCCCGGCGTCGGCCACCTGCCTACCGACCTCGAACTGCTGCTCGGCGACGGCCCGGACCCCCTTCTCGTTGCCCTCGGCGATGAACGACCGCTCCTTGGTGCCGAAGAAACCCTTGCTGAGGGCGCGCTCGAGCAGGTCGTCGACGCCCGGCATCGGCTTCATCAGCTGCACGCCGTCGGCCTCCTCGGCCAGGCCCTTGTCGATCTTGATGATGGGCACGACGTTCTTGATGTTCCAGAGGTACTCCGCCGACGGCTTGCCCTCGATCTCCCGGTTCATTGTGTCCTCGAAGAGGATGGCGGCCAGGACCCGGTCGCCGTTGAAGGCGGGGCTGGTGATGATGCGGGTCCGCATCTCGTGGATGATGCGGAACATCTCCTCGTCGTTCGAGTAGGCGCTCTCGTCGACGCCGTAGAGCTTCAGGGCCTTGGGCGTGCTCCCGCCGCTCTGGTCGAGGGCGGCGATGAAGCCCCGCCCGGTGTGCACCTTGTCGAACATCTCTTGGTTCATGTTCCGCTCCTTCGACGCCCGCCGTTTCAGCGTATTACGGCCCCCGGAGCGGGCCGCTATCCCCAGGCCGCGTGGACCAGCTGACGCGCCTTCTCGACGGCGGCCTCGGCCCGCTTCTTCTGACGGGCGGGGACGACGGCTTCAGCCACGACCTCCGTGCGGCTCAACGTGCCGCCGGCGCTGGCCTTGAAGAAGCGCCGGCGCACTCGGCCGACCACGACGACCTTCTCGTCGATGTCGTAGTCCTCGGCCGACGGCGGTGCGTCGAACCACACGACGGGCACCGACTCCGCCCGCCCCGTCTCGCTCGGGATCGTCACCTCGTACTGCACCAGCCGGTCGCCCGAGGGCAGGTCCTTCGGCTGGGCCGGGCGAGCCAGCCGGCCAATCAACAGCGCCACATTCGTCATCACATTTCCCCCTTCTCTTGGCCGCGAGCGGCCTTCGTGCGTCGAGGGGGAAGCGACCAACAGCAAGGATACGGTCGGGGTGTGACAGCAACGTCGGCGGTCCACACAATCGACCCGCTGATGCACGACAAGGAGCACCAGCTGTCGTGCTATTTCCTGCCCGGGCCGCGGCCCACGCTGGTGGAGCCGGGCCCCGAGTCGTGCCTGGACCGCGTCATCGGCGGCCTCGAAGAGCTGGGCGTGGGGCGCGACGACCTGGCCAACATCGTCGTCACCCATGTCCACCTCGACCACGGGGGCGGCGCCGGCAAGTTGGCCGAGCACTTTCCGAAGGCCACGGTGTTCGTTCACACCCAGGGCGCACGGCACCTGCGCTCACCGGAGCGGCTGTGGGACAGCGCCACAAGGGTCTACGGGCCCGAGCGCATGCACGGGCTGTGGGGATCGATGACCCCCGTGCCCGAACACCGCATCGAGGCCGTCGACGAGGGCGACCGCATCGACCTCGGCGGCGGCCGCTACCTCGATGTCCTGTACACGCCCGGCCACGCCAAGCACCTCATGTGCCTGGTCGACAGCGAGACGGGCGGCGTCTTCGTCGGCGACGCCGTCGGCATCACCCTGCCCGGCTCTCACCTCGTCCGCCCCACGGTGCCACCGCCCGACATCGACCCAGACCTGCTCGTCTCCCAGCTGCACCGCCTGGCCGACAGAGGCGTGACGTCGATCAACTTCGCCCACTTCGGCATCGACGGCGACGTCCTCCCCATGCTCGAGCAAGCCGAGCGCCGGGTGCGGCGCTGGGACGAGATCGTCGCCGCGGCCGTGGCCGAGGGACTCGACGTCCCCGCGATCGCGGACTGTCTCAACCGGCTCACCCACGAGGACTACGAGGCCGAGGGCTTCCCCCCCGAGGTGATCGCCGCTGCTGAAGACCGCACGGAGTACCAATCCGAGGCCGCCGGTCTTTACCGGGCGCATACCCACTCCTAACCTGTGGAAGTGCTTCGGGCGGCGCGCGTCCTCGGCTTTGCGGCCCTGGGTCTGTGCGGCGCGGCGTTGGCACTGATCACGATCCAGGCTGCGCTCATGGCCGACCTGTGGGCTCAGAATGCGGACGTCGAGGGCCAGTTCTGGGGCGCGGTGATTCTGACCGCGGTCGCGGCAACGTTGTGCCTCGCCGACCTCACCGCCCTCCTCGTAGCCCTTCGCGGCCGACGGCTTGTGGCCCAGTACCGGCGCGAGCGGGCCGACTGGCGCGAGGTCCGGGCCACGCAGGGCTCCCTCCTCCGCCGCCGCTGAGCCTGCGTCTGCTCCGCGGAAGCCGGGTAGGCGACCCGCCATGGAGACGTCGTACACCCACCTGATCGCCGGCCAGCCCACGCCGTCGACCGGCGCCGAGACCCTCGAGGTCCTCGACCCCGCCCTCGGAGAGAGCATCGCCACGATCCCGGCCGGGACGGGGGCCGACGTCGATGCCG
>CADDZP010000062.1 GCA_902812475.1 Actinomycetota bacterium
CGACGACGCGCGTCGACGCGTCCTCGGCGTCAGCCGGAGCCGCCTCGGCCCCGCGTCGCTCCAGGGGCCGGCCCCGTCCGACGACGCCGACCTGAGCGAGCGGCTGCGCCAGCTGGTGCAGGGGGTCGAACGCGAGACTGAGCGCCTGCAGGAGGACATCTTCCGACTGCGCACGGCGGCGGGCCGCGCCGGCGCCTCACTCCAGGACGAGATCCAGCGGTCGGCCGAGGAGCTCGCCGAGAAGGCGGTCGAAGACCTCGAGGCGTCGGTCGGTGAAGCGGCCACCGAGTCGCTGGCCAACCTGACCGCGGCCACCGAGACGCTCCAGGAGACGGCGGGCCAGATCGAGGCGGCGGCTGGCGCCCTGGAGTCCGCCGTCCAGCAGCTGACCGACGTGGCGCCCGTCGCCGAACGTCTCGCCGATCTGGCGGCGTCGCCGCCCTCGATCCCAGACGAGCTGACGACCGTCCTGCGCGATCTCACCGACCAACTGGCCGCCCTCGGCAGCGCGGTGAGCGACCAGGCCCGGGACGCCGTCGAGACGGCGATGGGCGAGGCCACCGCCCGTCAGGAGGCCCGCATCGAGCACGCCTTCTCGCGACTGGCCGACGAACTGGCACGCCTGCGCCGGCGCCTGCCCGTCGCCAAGCGCGGCGCCGCTGTCGAGTTCACCAAGGAGCAACTGACCGGCATCGGCCAGGCGGTCGGCGACTACCTCCTCGCCGCCATGCGGGAGCCGAAGTCCTAGCCGGCTACCGCACCAGGCTGGCCAGCGCCCAGATGGCGGCGATGGCGCCGATGGCGAACATCACGAGGGTCCGTCCAACGGGAGCGCGTGGCAGATCACCCTTCTTCTGCTTCGCCTGCGGGGGCGGACGCAGCAGCGCCAGACCGTTGCCGACCGCCATGGCGCCGCCCAAGGCGAGCACCAGCCACGCCAGCAGGTCCTGGCCGAGAAACAGCGAGCTGTCAGCGACGAGCATGGCGTCGGCGGCACCAGCGGGGCATAGACGCAGGGTAGAGCCCGGCCGTGACCACACTGTGTGAGATTTCGCTCAACCTCCGCCGACCTGGTGACGAAGGTTTGGGTGCGGCGTGATCCCCAGCACGCCGTCAACCGGGATCGAAAGGGCGGGGGCCGGGACCCTCCGACAGCAGCCGAAGCTCCAGCGTTCGCTTTGCAGGACGTTGGAACCCCTTCACCTCGGCTTCCGCCCGTTCCCGGCTCATGCCGGCGGCGTGAGGTCGGCGACGGTCACGTCGGCCGACAGCGACACCGCCTCCTGGACGTCGCGTCCCTCGAGCCGTTCGACGTCCCGCAGGGTCGGTGCGCCGGTCCGAGCGTCGAAGCAGAAGCGCGATCGCTGCCCATACGGCGGGGCTGGGTAGCGAAGCCGCAGCCGGAGGTCGTAGCAGCGTGGACCGCCGGACGTGACGTCATAGAGGCGGCCCGGTCCGCTCAGCTGCTGGCGCAGCACGGCTGCCCCGTTGTCGACCTCCTCGCTGTACGGCGGCGCCGGGCCCGCGTCCCGACACCTGAGCCGGCCGTCCGACCCAGCGGTGCACGCCAGCCTGCGATCACCCGTCCGGGCGTCGACCGATCCGCCACCAGTCGACAGGCGGTCGGGCGGCCGCTGGGCGATGGTGATGTCGTCCTGCAGTCGGGCGCCGCGGACGGTGCGCGTCCAGCGCAGGACGACCTTCCACGTCGAAAGCTGGCTGTGGCGCCACGCCTCGATGTAGGCGCCGGAGGCGTCATGACGGGCCGGCGGGGCATGGCGGGGCGTCGTGATCACCACGGCCGCGGTGGCGGCCGCCCCGACGAGCACCCCAGCGAGAGCAGCGCGCGACACGTTCGTGGCCGGCGACGGTAGTGGCGTGTGCGAAGCTGGAGGCGATGTTCCACCACACTGCGTTCGCGACCCGGGACCCCGCCGCCACCCACGCCTTCTACACCGAGGCGATGGGCTTCGAGCTGGTGAAGGTGGAGGTGGCGCCCACACCCGACGGTGGCTGGGCGAAGCACTTCTTCTACGACACCGGCGGCGGCGAGATGATCGCCTTCTGGGACCTGCACGACGACACCATCCCCGACGCCTGGTCACCGGCCATCTCGACGGGCCTGGGCCTGCCGGAGTGGGTCAACCATCTGGCGTTCGCGGCTGCTGACCTCGACGACCTCGAGTCCCGCAAGCAGCGATGGCTGAGCAACGGCCACGACGTCGCCGAGCTCGACCACCGCTGGTGCGTGTCGGTGTACACCGTCGATCCCAACGGCATCCTCGTGGAGTTCTGCACGACCACCAAGGCGTTCACCGACGACGACCGCCGAGACGCGGCGCGCCTGCTCGCCGACCCGGCCCCGCCCGTCATGCCGCCACCGGACGCCAAGTTCTTCAAGGCTCCGGCGCCGGCAGGCGCCGCCACCTGAGCGGGCTTGCTCCCCGGCTTTTGGCCCGACCCCGCCGACGAGCCCGAGGCGGGTCCGGGACGTGAGGCGGTCACCTTCCTGGCCGAGGGCCAGGTCCCGCTGCGCGGGACCCTCTGGACGCCGCCCTCGGGCGCGTGGCAGACGGCGGTCGTCCTCACCCATCCCCGCGCCGACTTCTCGGTCCACTACGCGGCGCCGCTGCTTGCCGCCGCCGGCTACGGCGTCCTCGGCTTCGGCACGCGCTACGTCAACAACGACGTCGACGCCCTCCACGAGCTGCTCGTCGCCGACGTGGCGGCCGCGGTGGACGAGGTGCGCCGGCGGGGCGCCGAGGCCGTCGTCCTGCTCGGCAACAGCGGTGGGGGCTCGCTCATGGCCTTGGCCCAGGCCGAGCGCGAACTGGGCGACGCCTTCGTCGCCGTGGCGGCCCATCCCGGCGAGGGCGTGTTCTTGCTGCAGGCGATCGACCCGTCGGTCACTGACGAAGGCGATCCCTTCTCGGTCGACCGCTCCCTCGACATGTACGACCCGGCCAACGGCTGGCGCCCGTGGCCACAACCGTCGTCGTACGAACTCGCCTGGCTGGCCCGGTACCGCGAGGCGCAACGGGCGCGCGTGGCGCGCATCGACGAGGTGGCCCGCGCTGCGCTCGACGAGCGGGCGGCGGCCCGTGTTCAGTCGGAGGGCGTCGAGCGCGGGACCGAGGAGTGGAACCGGTGGCGGCGCCGAGCTGTGCACGCCCGCTATCTGACGATCTACCGGACGCTCGCCGACCCCGCCTACCTCGACCCGTCCATCGACTCCGACGACCGCCCTCTGGGCAGCATCTTCGCCTTCCCCGACCCCCTCGACGCCAACTACGGTTACGGCGGCCTGGCGCGGGTGATGACCGCCCGCGGGTGGCTGTCGACGTGGTCGGGTCTGTCGTCGCAAGCGGCACTGGCCAAGACCATGCCGTCGGTTCGGGTCCCGACCTTGGTCGTCCATCCGACCGCGGACACCGAGATCCGCCTTCGCCAAGCCCAGGAGATCCACGCCGCCAGCGGCAGCGACGACGCCACGTACGTCGAGCTCCCGGGCGCCGGCCACTACTTGCATGGCCACCGACGCGCAGCGATGGAGCTCATCGTCGATTGGCTGCGCCCGAGGGTGCCGCACGTCACTTGACAGATACCGATCAGTATCAGATACTAACCAGTATCAGATACTCCTCAGTATTGGAGCGTGTGGGATGAGCGAGCAGGGCATGAACCAGGTTCGGTCGTGGATCGCGCGGCAGCGGCGCTTCGAGCGCGTCCTCGAGGAGTTGCGAGCACCCAAGCCCAAGACGGCACAGAATGGGGCGTGCCCACCGGCCAGCGACTGACGCGGGAAGAGAAGAAGGCCCAGACCCGCGAGCGCCTGATCGAGGCGGCGGCCCGAGTCTTCGCCGAGAAGGGATTCGCGGCGACATCTCTCGACGAGGTCGCCGACGCCGCCGGCCTCACCAAGGGTGCGGTCTATTCGAACTTCGAGAACAAGGAAGACCTGGTGGTCGCGGTGCTGAAGGCCCACCAGGACCGCGTGAGCGGGATCAGCGACATCGCCACCGAGTTGCCCACGCTCGAGGAACAGCAGGCGCTGGCGGCGAGGCTGTTCTCCGAGAGCGTCGCACGCGAGCGGGACGCCTGGCTGCTGTTGCTCGACTTCACGACCTACGCCCTGCGCAACCCGTCGGTCTATCCCGGGTTCGTCTCCCGCCACCGCGCCGGCCGCCAGCGCGTCGCCCGCATGATCGAGGAGAACGCGCCGCCTGCGGGGGCCAACAGGTTCAAGACGAATGCCGAACGTGCTGCCCTGATCTTCGAGATCATCGGAAAGGGCATCGCCCTCGAGAAGCTCATCGACCCCGACGGCATCCCCGACGACCTGTTCGGGCGGCTGATGCCGATCCTGATCGAGGCCTTCGAAGAGGGGCGCCTCTGACCTCAGACGCCCTTCGCCATGTTGGCGAACAGGGTGTAGCGGTCGACGAACGCCAGCTGCACGCTGCCCGTCGGGCCGTTGCGGTGCTTGGCCACGATGATCTCGGCCGTCCCCCGGTCGCTGCTCTCGGGGTTGTAGATCTCGTCTCTGTAGATGAAGAGGACGACGTCGGCATCCTGTTCGAGGGAGTTGTGGAGGACGACGCCGTCCGCGATGAAGTTGTGCGTCCCTTCAATCGTGGCATCGAACGTGGGCTGCGCGCCGAGAGGCACGATCTCGACGATCTCGTCCCAGAAGAGATCGGAGGTGGCAGTGTCGTGGAGTTCGGCAGAACCGACGGCATCAGCCATCCGCCTGAGGCGGTCGCGGGAGAAGCGGCGACGCCGGTCGGGGCTTCCCAGGAGGTAGCTCCCGCAGTAGCCCTCGCCGAGCGCCTGCGCCAGCTGACGATGTGAGACGCCGGCGGCCGCGGCGGCGGACCTCACCTTGTTGGACACTTCCCACGGCACGAGATCGACGTTGGGGTTTTCCTTGATGGCAGACAGGATCGAGATGGCTTCTGGAATGCATTCGCCGCGAGCGCCATGACACCCGACTTCGGTCAAGAAGCGGACCTGCTGCGCCGCGCCCTCGATCCGCACGTGCCAATTGTCCCTGTAGCCGTCCTTCCGGGCGCGACTCATGCGGGCACGAACGCCGAGCCTGAGGAGGAGGCGCTGCACGTCACGCGCGAGACGCTTGCTCGAACTCGCGTAGTAGGTGTTGACGAGCCGACCGCGCGCATTCCGTGTGATCGTGACGGATCCGTCGGTAGCCCAGAGGTGGCGCAGGAAGAGCCGGACCTTTTCATCGGGAAGGCTGAAGATCGTCTCGGGGATGAACTTGTCGGGCGCTCGAGAACCCCAGAGCCCGTGTGGCTCCAGCCATCCCCGAACGGGATGGAAACGCCCGTGCGTCAGCCGATACGGAGCTGGCAGCCAGAGCTGCCACGTCCGGCCCAGCCGCTTGCCCGACACCTCGATCCCGAACAACCGCTTCGCCGTGTCCTCGACTATGCGCTTGTTCTCGGGATCTGCAGTTGCATACTTCACGCCCGGCCCGATGGTGCCGTCTCCTATCAGGTGGGCAGCCAGGATGACCTCGTCGTCTGTCCAGTCGTCTACAGGCGTGAGTGGTCGCGGCACGAAACGCGGCGTCGCGACGAAGGAACCGGCGGCGAGCGTGTCGAGTCGCCTCCAGCCATCGATCGTGAGGAAGGGATGGTTCGCTGTTGCCTCGACCTGCCGTCCGGACGCGAGCTTCACGCGAAAGACCGGCTTTCGGCCAGATGGAAAGGCGCGTACGAGGCGTCGGGGGACGATGCGCTGGTGTTCGTCGACCGACCACACCAACGGCTCCTCTTGCGTAAGTACGAGCTCGCCGATGGTGACCTCTCGGCCGTTGTCGGCTCGGAGGATCGTCGTGGAGGCGGGCACGCAGCCCGACTCTCTGAGGTCCGCCAACATTGGGCGCTTGTCGGCGCGTTGCTCCAACTGCCGGGAGAGCTGGGACAGGGCGACGACCGGGCACTCGAGCTCACGGGCCAGGATCTTCAGGCCGCGGGAGATCTCCGAGACCTCCACCTGGCGGTTCTCGACGTCGGGGCGGCCGGTCATCAGCTGGAGGTAGTCGACGACGATCAGGCCCAGGTCGCCCATGCGGCTCTTGAGGCGGCGGGCCTTGGCCCTGATCTCCATCACGGTCAGACGCGGGTTGTCGTCGATGAAGATGTTGGCCTCGCCCAGGCGGCCGACGGCGTGGCTGATCTTCGGCCAGTCCGCTTCTTGCAGTCGACCGGTGCGCAGCCGGCTGGCGTCGACGCGGGCTTCGGCGCACAGCAGACGCGACGTCAGCTCGACGTGACTCATCTCCAAGGAGAAGATCAGCACCGGCTTGTGGGTGTGCATCGCGGCATGGGTCGCCATGCCGAGCGCCATACTCGTCTTGCCGGCGGCTGGACGAGCCCCGACGATCACCAGGTTCGACGGCTGGAGGCCGGCCAGCATCTCGTCGAGGTCGGTGTAGCCCGTGGGGATGCCGGTGATCTGCTCGCCCCGCTCGTAGAGGGCCTCGATGTGGTCGAGGCTCTGCTCGAGCAGGGCCTGGATGCCGACCATGGAGTCGGTGACCCGGCGCTGAGCGACCTCGTACACCATGGCCTCGGCCCGGTCGACGGCCATGGCCACGTCCTCGGGCAGGTCGTAGCCGAGCTCGGCGATCTCGCCGGCAACGCCGATCAGCCTTCGTAGGAGGGCGTGGTCCTCGACGATGCGGGCGTACCGGGCGGCGTTGCTCGTCGACGGCGTGCGCGCCTCGAGCGAGAGCAGTGCGGGCAGGCCGCCGACGATGTCGTGCAGGTCGGCCCGGCGCAGCTCTTCGGCCACCGTGACCGGGTCGACCGGCTCACCTTGGGCGTAGAGCGTGCAGATGGCGTCGTAGACGTGACCATGGGCGGGCTTGTAGAAGTCATCGGCGCTCAGGTGGATGTTGACGGCCGCGGCGATGGCGTCGCCGGACAGCAACATGGCGCCGAGAAGGGACTCCTCGGCCTCGAGGTTGTGGGGAGGGACTCGGCCGGCGCTGCGCTGGCGCCGGCGGGCGTCATCGATCGACTGAACCATGGGTCCGCTCACCCTCGCCCGTGGAACTTGTGGGTCGCTAGACCGACAAGCTCAGGATTTCGCTGGGGAAGCGCAGTGGACAACGTCGCAGCTGTCCACAGGTCGAACATACGTTCGATTATGGCACCGGCCCTACTGGGCGACAACCTCCACGTTGAGCCGAACTTCGACATCGGGGTGCAGCCGGAGTGGCACCTCGTGGGCGCCAAGGGCGCGGATGGGGTCGTCGAGGTGCAGGCGCCGACGGTCGACGTCGATCCCCGACTGGGCCTGCACGGCCTCGGCGATGTCCGCCGTCGTGACCGATCCGAACAGCCGCCCTTCGGCGCCGGCGCGGGCCGGAATGGTGATCGTCAGCGGTGTGAGCTTGGTGGCGACATCCTCGGCCGCCTCCCGGTCGCGGGCGTCGCGCACGACACGTGCCCGTCGCATCGACTCGGCTTGCGCGAGCGCTCCCTTGGACGCCGCCATCGCCAGGCCGCGCGGAACGAGGAAGTTGCGGGCGTACCCGTCGGCGACGTCGAGGACGTCGCCCTTGTGCCCGACGTCAGGGACGTCGGCACGCAGGATCACCTTCACGGGGTCTCGGCCTCGCCGCCCACCGGCACAACATCCTCGACATCGAGGGCGGTCTCCTCGAGGCCCTCCTCGTCACCGATCAGCACTTCTTCCTCGGCCTCGGCCACAACAGCGACCTCGGCGCGGGCGTCGTCCCGGGGCGGACGGCCGCGGCCGGGGCCGCGCTCGGCGACGGTGCGCTGAGTGTACGGCAGGAGGGCCAGCTCGCGCGCCGTCTTGATCGCCACGGCGACGTCGCGCTGGTGCTGGGCACAGTTCCCCGACACCCGCCGGGCCCGGATCTTGCCGCGGTCGGACATGAACCGCCGCAGCACGTTCACGTCCTTGTAGTCGACCCACTTGACGTGGCCGCTGCAGAAGACGCAGACCTTCTTCTTGGCCGGGCGCCGCCCAGCGTCCTTGGGCGAGCGTCGGCGATCGCCGCCGCCGTCACGTCCACCTCCTCTGGCCACTAGAAGGGCTCCTCTCCGTACTCATACGACGCGTCGGGCTCGTTGGTGACGGGGCGGCTGGCGCCGCCCCCTCCCCCATCGCTCGGCGCACGCCGGTCGTTCTTCTTGACCTCCGCCGTGGCCCACCGCAGGCTGGGTCCGACCTCGTCGGCGACGACCTCGACGATCGAGCGCTTCTCGCCGTTGTCGGTCTCCCAGGACCGCTGCTCGAGGCGGCCGGTGACGAGCACCCGGGCCCCCTTCTGCAGCGACTCGCCGACGTTCTCGCCCATGTCGCCCCAGCACACGACGTTGAAGAACGACGTCGCCTCTTCCCACTCCTGGGTCTGGCGGTTCTGCCACCGGCGGTTGACGGCGATACCGAAGTTCGCCTTGGCCTGACCGGTTGCCGTGAACCGCAGCTCGGGGTCGCGCGTGACATTGCCGACCAGCGTGACTGTGTTGCCGTTTGCCATCTCTATGCTCCGTTCGCTTCCACGCCCGCCACAGGCGCCGCCGCGGGCGCCGCCACAGCGACACCCTCCGGCAGACGAATCACCTTGTGGCGGAGCACTTCATCTGCGAGGAAGAGGAACCGGTCGAGCTCGGCCATCACCGCTGGCTCGGCCTCGGCGCGCAGGACCACGTAGTAGCCCTCCCACCGGTGCTTGAGCTCATAGGCGAAGCGCCGTCGCCCCCACCGGTCGGTGGACAGCGACGTGCCGCCACGGGACCGAATCAGCTCGGAAACACGATCGAGTACCGACCGGATGGCCTCTTCTTCCAGGCCGGCATCGAGGATGATCATGACCTCATAGGGCCGCACGAGCGAGCCCACCTCCCTCCGGACCCGGGCACCGGCCCGGGGCCGCGCCAAAGGCACGGCAGGGTTCGATTGGAACGAGGTCATGGTAGTCGAGCCGACGATCATCTCGACCAGTCTCCCAGGCGGGTGTGACACCGAAGCTGCCGAACCCGTCCACACAGCCCGGCGGCGGTCTCGGCGACTAGCAGGGCCCGCCCACGGTGATCGTCGAGCCGGGGCCGGCGCCGATGCCCGAGAGTCCGCCCCGGGGGACCTCCAGGGCGTACCGGTAGGCGCGGGCCGCCGAGTACGTCGGGCAGGTCGGGCGGTCGGCGCACGGCGCCATGTCGGTCGCGGACACGAAGTGGCCGGCGGAGTCGAACCAGGCGATCGACAGCGGCATCGGCGTGTTGCGCATGTAGAACGTCTCGGTCGTGTCGCCGGGGAACACGAAGACCATGCCGGAATGGCCGGCCAGATCCGTTCTGGCCATCAGGCCTCGGTTCTGCTGGGCGACCGTCTCGGCCAGCAGGGCGCACAGCTTCGGGCCGGAACCGACGTGGAAGGCGACCTCTCCGAAACCCGGAAGCGATGTGCGCGCGATGGCGGGCACGGTCGCTCCGGACGGCGCCACCGTCGTGGGCGGGAGCAGGTAGGGGTCAGCGGGGCCGTTGGCGCCCTTGGCGATGAAGCTGAGGAGCCCGGCGACGAACACGACGGCGATAACCCACGCCAGCAGCCGCTGCCCGCGGCGCTCGTCGAATCCCAACCGGGCGCCGCGGGTCACGGCCGGAAACTATGCGGACTTCGTCTGCGCCCCGTACAGCCCGAGGGCCTCGGCGACGTCGTCGCTGAGGTGGTAGCTCTCGTCGTCAGCGGGGAAGCGCCCGGCGCGGACGTCGGCGGCGTACTCGCAGAGGGCGGCAACCGAATCGGCCTTGAGGTTGGCGTACCGACGCACGAACTTGGGCGAGATGCGGTCCTCGATGCCGAGGACGTCGTGGAAGACCAGCACCTGACCATCGCACCACGGCCCGGCGCCGATGCCGATCGTCGGCACGGCGACGGCCTCGGTCACCGCCCGGGCCACACCGTCGGGCACGGCTTCGAGGACGATGGCGAAGCAGCCGGCGTCGGCCAAGGCCACGGCGTCGTCGACGAGCGCCGTGGCCGCTTCCGCCTGCTTGCCCTGCACCTTGAAGCCACCGAGGGCGTGGATCGACTGCGGCGTGAGACCGATGTGGCCCATCACCGGCACCTCGGCGTCGACGATGGCCTTGACCATGTCGAGCCGCTTTCGGCCGCCCTCGAGCTTCACCGCTTCGGCCCCTGCCCGCATCAGTCGGGCGGCGTTGCGGACGGTGTCCTCGACCGACACGTGGTAGCTCATCCACGGCATGTCAGCGACGACGAGCGGCCTGGGCCCGGCCCGGGCCACGGCGCCGACGTGGTGCGCCATGTCGTCGACGGTGACCTGCAGCGTGTCGTCGTAGCCGAGGACGACCATGGCCACGCTGTCGCCCACGAGGATGATGTCGACGCCCGCCTCGTCGGCGATGCGCGCCCCCGGTGCGTCGTAGGCGGTGACCATCACGAGCGGCGTGCCGCTGTCCTTGCTGGCGCGGACCGCGGGCGCGGTCATCGCGTTGGTCGGCATGTTGCCTCCTTTTCCGTCCAGCGCCTTTCTGGCTGCCGGCGGTGCCTGGAATCGTACCCCTGAAATACAGTTCGCCACAGTGTCGGAGCGGGCCTGCGAGAACTGCGCCAGAGACGACGATGACCTGGTCGCCGTCTACCGCGTGTACGTCACCCCAGAGTCCTGGGATACGCCCGGCTCGACGCAGAGGCTCGACGACGTGGAGCTGTGGTGCTTCTCGTGCCGGTCGCAATACCCCCACGAGGAGGCCGAGACCTCTTAGCTTAGGGGTGCGGAGATCGGGTCGGCGGAGGACGCGTCGGCGGCGGCTCCGGCGGTGACTGGTCGGGCGGCACCGTCTGCGGTGGCGTGGTCGGCTGTGGCGCCGGTTCGGTCGGCTTGGGAGCGCTGGCCGTCGTGGTCGGCGGCGTCGACGCCGGCGTGGTGACCTTCGGCTTGGCCGTCGACGGCGTGCTCACGCCCGACGGAACGGTCGTCGGCGCTGACTGGTCGATGAACGGAACGCGCTGGCCGATGAACTTGTCGCCCGGGAACTTGTCGGGCTTGGCGAAGTCGCCTGCGCAGGCGCGCGCCCGCGACATGAACCGCTGGAAGATGGTCGCCGGCAGCGACCCCCCGTTGACGTTGTGGACGCCGTGGACGTCGGTCATCTTCCGCGACTGGCCCTCCGGATAGCCCATCCACACCGCCGTCGTCAGCTTGTGGGTGTAGCCCACGAACCACGCATCGCCGAAGTCCTCGGTCGTGCCCGTCTTGCCGGCCACCGGACAGCCGATCTGGGCGCCCGCCCCCGTGCCGCGCTGCACGACCTGGCTGAGCGTGAAGTTGAGGGCGTCGGCCTGGTCACCGTTGAGCGCCCGGTTGCGATGGGGCTGGGTGCCGTTGTAGAGCTCGGTCCCGCTGGCGTCAGTGACCTTGGAGTACACCTGCGGGTCGGTTTGCATGCCGTCGTTGGCGAACGTGAGATAGGCGTCCGCCATCTCCATCACCGAGACGTTCTGTGTCCCGAGCGTCAGCGACGGCACCGGATCGAGGGGGGACCTGATGCCGAGCGAGCGCGCCATGGGGATGACGTTCCCCGGGCCGATCGCCTCGATCAGCTGGGCGTAGATCGTGTTGACGGAGTGGGCGGTGGCATCGATGAGGTTGAGCCGCCCGAAGCCCTCGTTGTCGAAGTTGGAGACCTCCCAGTCGCGGCCGTTGTCGGCCTTCGGCAAGGTGATCTTCGCGGGGCCGAGGAACGACGACTCAGGTGAGTAGCCCTCGTGGAGGGTCTCGGCCAGGACGACGGGTTTGAACGCCGACCCCGCCTGGCGCCCGACGCCGCCACCACCGGTGCCGACGGCCAGGTTGACCTTCGACTCATCCCAGTTGCGACCGCCAACCATGGCGAGCACCTTCCCGTCGCCGTCCATCGACACGAGGGCGCCGGCCGGGTCGTTCTTCGTGTCCCACAGCGTCTTGTAGACGCTGTCGTAGGCCTGCTTCTGCAGGTTGGGGTCGAGCGTGGTCTTCACACGCAGCCCGCCGCGCAGGACGGCGTCCTCGCCGTAGCTCTTGACGAGCTGCCGGCGCACGTAGTCGACGAAATACTCCACACCCGGCGTCGTCGAAGCGATGGTGGCTGCCTTCACCTGACCCCGGCTCCGGTCGATGGGGACGTTCTCGGCCTCGGCCTTCTGGGTGGCCGTGATCGCGTGGGTCTCGACCATCGCCTGCAGCACCTCACCGCGCCGCTGGCGCGCCAACTCGGCCGCCTGGTCGCTGCGCGCCGGGTCTGCCTCCTCCGGACCGCGGATCAGGCCGGCCAGGAGAGCGCTCTCGGGCAGGCCGAGCTGCTGCACGTCCTTGTTGAAGTAGGCGTGGGCCGCCGCTTGGACGCCGTAGGCGCCCCGCCCGAAGTAGATGGTGTTGAGGTAGCGCTCGAGGATCTGCCGCTTGCTGTACTTGCGCTCCAGCTTGGTGGCGATGACGGCCTCTTTGACCTTGCGCATGAGCGTGCGCTGGCTGCCCGTGTAGATGTTCTTGACGTACTGCTGGGTGATCGACGAGCCACCCTGCACCTTGGCGTGGTGGCGGAAGTCCGCCCACGTCGCCCGCAGGATCCCGAGGGGGTCGACGCCGGAGTGGCTGTAGAACTTCCTGTCCTCGGACGCGATCACCGCGTCCTGCAGCACCTTCGGGACGTCCTCGAGCTTCACCGGCAGGCGGTTCTCGTCGCCGTGGAGCACGGCCAGCTGGCGGTCGGAGGCGTCGGTGAGGATGGTCGTCTGCGCCAGCGGCGCGTCCTTCGGCAGGGGCACCTGGGCGATGACGTAGGCGATGCCGCCGATGGCCGTCGCCCCCAACAGGCCGAACAGGAACAGCACGCGCCGGTAACGCCACAGCCAGCTCCGACGCCTGCGTCCCGGGGATGGGCGGCCTCGCGGAGCCGCGGAACGGCCACGAGATCGAGCCGGTGCCCGACGCGGCGGCGCCGAGCGAGGCTTGGTGTCAGTGGCGGACGGCATCCTCGCCTGGGGGGTCCGGGGAGAGGGGGCGAGCGTACCAATCGGTCGGGATCCGACCCATGAGAGCGAGGACGGCCAGACAGAGCGCCGCGGCGGCGATGGCGCGTGCCGCCCCGGCGTCGTAGGCGTGTAGAGCGACCGGTCCGACCCACCTACACGTTCCGGGGG
>CADDZP010000063.1 GCA_902812475.1 Actinomycetota bacterium
CCGCGCCAACGTCAGCGACCACCTGACCTTCGGCTACGGGCCGCACTTCTGCCCGGGCGCGCCGATGGCCCGGAGCGTCGCCCGCATCGCCGTTACCGCCTTCCTCGGGCACTTCGCCGCGGGCACCGTCCGGTTGGCCGAGGGCTTCGTCTACGAGAACGTGCCCGCCTTCTTCGAGACCGGGCCGGCCCGGCTGACAGTCGCCATCACCCGCTAGCCGCTGACCCCTCAGGTGAAGTCGGGCATCACCTGTCGGGCGAACGCTTCCACTTGAGCGGCGCCGGCGCTCGGCCAGCCGCAAACGATGTAGCCGTATCCGGCGTCGCGCCACTTGGCGGCGTGCTTGCGGGCGGTCTCGACGTCGTCGAGTGACATCGAGCCGGCGCGGGTGATCGCGGACGGGTCGCGTCCCGCCTGGACGGCCAGTTCGTCGAGCCGTTGGTATGCCGGGCGCATGCTGTTCGGCGTCCCGAACGAGTGCCAGACGTCGGCGAATCTGGCGGCGAGGGGCAGCGTGCGGCGAGGCCCGGACCCGCCGATCCAAATGGGCGGGTGCGGCTGCTGAACGGGCGTCGGCAGCAACTGCGCCTCGTGGAGCGACACGCGCCTGCCCTCGTGGTCGACGACGTCGCCAGTGAACAGCCGGGTGGTGATCTCCAAGGCGTCCTCCAGCAGATCGAAGCGCTCCGCGGTCGACGGGAACGGGATGCCGAGCTCGTGGTGTTCCTTGTCGAACCAGGCCGCCCCGAACGACATCTCCAGCCGACCGTGCGACGCGTGGTCGACGGTGAGCGCCTCAGCGGCGTACACCGACGGATGGCGGTAGGTGACGCCCGCGACGAGCAGGCCGAGGCGGATGCGGGACGTGGCGCCCGCCAGCGCCGCCAGCGTCGTCATGCCCTCGAACGTCTCGCCCGGAGCGTCGCCGTACATCGGCTGGAAGTGGTCGAAGCCCCAGACCCCGTCGAAGCCAAGCTCCTCGGCGAGCTGCACGCGGCGGACGAGCTCGTCCCACGGCATGCGTTGTTGGGCGGCGTCGAGTCCGAATCGCATGTCGGGACGGTAGCGGCGACGGGCCCCGCCTAGAGTCCCGAAGCATGGGAGTGTTCGATGCGTACCGGTACGACGGCAAGCGGGCCCTCGTGGTCGGCGGAGCCAGCGGCATGGGAAAGGCGACGGCCGAGCTGGCGCTCGACGCCGGCGCCGAGGTGGTCGTCATGGACTACGCCGAGGTGACGATCCCGGGGGTGAAGAGCATCCACCTCAACCTCGGCGACAAGGCGTCGGTCGAGGCCGCCGTCGACGAGTGCGGTGGACCGGTTCACGCCGTGTTCTCGTGCGCGGGTGTTGCGGACGGGACACCGAACATCGAGAAGATCAACTTCGTCGGCCACCGCCACCTCATCAACCGCATGCTCGCCGGCGGCATGCTGCCGAAGGGCTCGGCCATCGGGTTCATCTCCTCGGCCGCCGGCCTCGGCTGGGAGGCCAACCTGGCCGAGATCAAGGAGCTCCTCGCCATCGAAGACTTCGACGCCGCGTCGCAGTGGATCGTCGAGCGTGGGAAGGCCGACTACTACAACAGCAAGCAGTTCATCTGCGCCTACGTCGCCACCCAGGCCATGCCGTTGCTGAAGCAGGGAATCCGCATCAACGCCATCTGCCCCGGGCCCACCGATACGCCTCTCGCCCAGGCGAACAAGGACATGTGGCTGGGCTTCGGACAGGACTACCGGGAGGAGTGCGGCATCGAGGCGTCGGCGCCCATCGACCAGGCGTATCCGCTCGTCTTCCTGTGCAGCGACGCCGCCGTTGCCGTCAACGGCATCGTCCTCATCACCGACTGCGGCTACATGATGTCGGGGATCACCGAGACCTATGCCCCGGCGGCTCCCGCCGCCCAGTTCCTGATGGGCCGCCTCTCCTGAGAACGCTCCTTCACGGTGCGGAGCGGTCGAACCAGTCGAAGCGCGAGTCCCACGGGATGCTCTCGTAGGTCCCGGCAAAGAGCGTGCGGTACGCCTTCGAGGAATCGATCGTGTCCATGCTCGGCACGTGGGCCAGCCAGTCGTCGATGAAGGCGCCGGGGTCGTCGTCCAGCCAGTAGGCACGGATCGTGCGCACTTGCGGGTTGCGCTTGGTGGGCATGGCCTCGAACGACCAGCAGCCGGCCACGCCCCGCAGGTCCAAGAGCTCGGGGATGTGGACCTCGTCGTACCAACGCCTCGCCTCGTCGAGCGCGCCTTCGGCCGCACCCTCGGCGACGTCCTGGACCGTGACGAACAGCCCTCGGTTGGGCCGGTAGGGGATGGCGTCGGCGTCGACCGGCACACGGGACGCGGCGTAGGTCTTCACCACGGCGAACGGCCCGCTCAGATGCGAACGGCGGGCGTCGAAGAAGCGCCCCTGCTCATGCAGGGTGCGGCCCAGGGCGTAGAAGTCGTCGAGCACCCGCGGCAGCGGGTCGGTCAGCAGGTAAAGGGTGACGTACTGGGTGGCGCGCAGTGAGTCGTCGACGAAGAGGCGCCGGTCGAGCAGCGACGGCGTCGCCACCCAGCGCTGGCCCCACTGCAGCCCGTCGAGCTTCAGGTTCTCGGGCAGGTGGTCGAACAGGTGCCACTCGTTGTACTCGCGGTGGCGGTGGTCGAGGACCTCGGTGAACGAGAAGAACCCCGCCTTGACCTTCACTCTTCGACGACGGCGCGCACAAGGCAGGATCGTACTGACCGTCGGACGTCTTCGACCCCGTACCCGGCGAAGTGTGCGCGCCGCGGCGTGCCAGGCTGAGCGGCATGGAACTCCACCCCAAGCAGCCCACCGCCAAAGGCCCCGCCGACTGGTTCACCGGTGACGTCTGGCGCGACGGTCTGGCCAACGGACAAGGGCCGTCGTCGCTGAGCGTCGCCGCCGTCCACTTCTCGCCCGGCGCCCGCACCGCATGGCATCGCCACGCCATCGGCCAGACCCTCTACGTCATGGAAGGTGAGGGACGTGTGCAGTCACGCGGCGACGACATGGCGACGATCCGCCCGGGCGATGTCGTCGTGACGCCCGGCGGCGAGTGGCACTGGCACGGCGCCGCCCCCGACCACCTCATGACCCACCTCTCGGTGGCCGAAGGCGACCCCGAGTGGGGCGAGCACGTCACCGATGCCGAGTACGGCGGCTGACGTCGAAAGAAGGTCGGTCGTCAGCCGGTTCGGGCGGAGTGGAGGCCCGAGTGGTCGTGACGAGCAGGCTCGCTTGCGTCGACCAGCTTGCGCACGAGGTCCCGTAGCTGCCGCTGCTCGGCAGCAGACAGGGCGCTGAACACCTCCGGCGTCTTCCACATCACCTGCTGGACCCGCTCACGAGCCTTGGCACCGGCGTCGGTGAGCACCACCGTCTTCACCCGACGGTCGGTGGGGTGCGGCCGGCGCTCCGCCATCCCCGACTGCTCGAGGCCGTCGACCAGCTCGGTGATGTAGGACGCATCACAGCCCCAGTGCTCGGCCAGATCGCGCATGGGGACGGGCTCGCCGGGCTCGAGATGGAACAGCGCCTTCACCGTGCTCGGCGGACCACCGATGACGTGACAGGCCTGCTGCATGCGGGCTTGCATCTCGCCGTTCATCAGGAGGTCCTGCAAGAGGCGCCAGGCCTCTTCGCCTGCCGGCGTGGTCACGCCAGTGAGGGTACCCGACGTGTGACTTCTGGCACTCATTTAGGTTTCCTCGACGATTGACTTGACAGAAGTAAATAGTTGGGAGTACTCAATATAACTCATGAGCACCAACTACGCCATCCATGTCGAGGGCCTCGTCAAGCGGTTCGGCGACGTCCTCGCCCTCAGCGCCATCGACATCGACGTGCCCCACGGCACCGTCCTCGGTCTGCTCGGTCCCAACGGCGCCGGCAAGACGACCGCCGTGCGCATCCTCACCACGCTGCTCGAGCCCGACGCCGGGGAGGCTCGCATCCTCGGCATGGACGTCGTCCGCCAGCCCAACGCCGTGCGGGCCTCGATCGGTCTCGCCGGTCAGTACGCAGCGGTCGACGAGAACCTCACTGGGAGGGAGAACCTGCGCATGGTGGGACAGCTGACCCGCCAGCCTGCGTCGACGGCGCGGGCCCGCACCGACGAGCTCCTCGAGCGATTCGATCTCGTCCACGCCGCCGACCGTCCGGCCAAGACGTACTCGGGCGGCATGCGCCGCCGCCTCGACCTGGCCGCCGCCCTCATCCACCGGCCGCCGGTGCTCTTCCTCGACGAGCCCACCACCGGGCTCGACCCCAAGAGCCGGAGCGACCTGTGGGGGCTCATCGGCGAACTGGTCAGCGACGGCACCACGCTCCTCCTCACCACCCAGTATCTCGAGGAGGCCGACCGCCTGGCCGACCACATCGTCGTCATCGACGAAGGCCGCATCATCGAAGAGGGTTCTGCCACCGACCTGAAGGAACGCCTGGGCCGCACACTCGTCGAGGTGAAGTTCCCGACCACGCGCCGGGCCCGGATCGCCGCCCGTCAGCTGGCCGCCATCGGTCCGACCGAGCTGTCCGACGGCGACACGACCGTCGGCGTCGGCGTGACCGACAGCGGCAAGGCGCTCCTCGACGTCGTCCGCCTCCTGGAGTCGGTCGACCTCGCACCCAAGTCGATGGCGGTGCGTCAGCCCACCCTCGACGACGTCTTCCTCCAGCTCACCGGCCGAGGGCCGTCGGCCGACGACGAACAGCCCGAACCCGCCACGAGAGGTGCCGCATGACAGCCATTGCTCTTCCCGCCCTCCCCGACGTCGGCGAGGGCGACGTCCGCATCCCGCCCAGCGCCGTCGTCAGCGACGCTCTCGCCGTCGCCAAGCGCAACCTCATCGGCCTCATGCGCGTGCCGACGACGGTCGTGTTCTCCACCGTGCAGCCCGTCATCTTCGTGCTGATGTTCCGCTACGTTTTCGGCGGCGCCATCCGGGTGCCCGGCGTCAGCTATGTCGACTTCCTCATGGCCGGCATCTTCGTGCAGACGGTGACGTTTGGCTCGATGAACACCGGCGTCGGACTGGCGATGGACATGCAGTCGGGGCTCATCGAGCGCTTTCGCTCGTTGCCGATGGCCCGTTCCGCCGTCCTCGCCGGCCGGACGATCGCCGACGCCGTGAGGAACCTGTTCGTGATCGCCCTCATGGTGCTCGTGGGCTTCGCCGTCGGCTTCCGCGTCCACACCGGCGTGCTCGAGTTCGGCGGCGCCGTGCTGCTGCTCGTGCTTTTCGGCGTGGCCTTCTCGTGGATCATGGCGTACATCGGTCTCAGCACCGGCAACGCCGAAGCGGCCCAGGCGGCGTCCTTCCCGCTCATGGCCGTGTTCGTGTTCGCCTCGAGCGCCTTCGTGTCGACGGCGACGATGCCCGGCCCGCTGCGCGTCTATGCCAACCACCAGCCCGTCACGGCGACGGTCAATGCGGTGCGCGCCCTCGTCCTGGGTGGGCCCACGGCGGGCAAAGTGCTCACCGCCCTGGTGTGGACAGTCGGCATCACGATCGTGTTCGCCTTCCTGTCGGTGCGGCGTTACCGCCGAGCCGTGTAGGCGGGCCTCGGCCCCGGAGAAACACCGCACGAGTCTGCGGGACCTCCCAGGGAAGTCGGACGGCGATCGGATTCGTGACAGGGATCGTGTCTGTAGCCCGAACGGTTCGGGCGCAACGACACGACACAAAGGAATGACTCGCTCATGAATCCGCTTCGCAAGGTTGCCGCCGGCGGCGCCATCGTGGCCGCTGCGGTAGCCGGGGGTGCGCTCGGCGCCAACCTGCTCGGCACCGCCAACGCCCAGACCAGCACGACTACTCCGTCATCGGCGGCTCCGCAGCAACAGCCCTCGTTGCCTGCCCACGGCACGCCCGAGCACGAGGCGCTCGAGAAGCCCGTGACGGGTGACGCCGCCACCAAGGCGCAGGACGCCGCCGTCAAGAGCGTCGGCGGTGGGACTGCGGGCGCGGTGACCACCGACGCCCGAGGGGACGGCTACGAGGTCACGGTGACCAAGCCGGACGGCACCCAGACCGAGGTCCACCTGGACAGCTCGTACAACGTCATGCAGCACGGGGGGCCCGGCGGCGGCAACGCCCCCGGCCAGGCGCCGTCCTCGACGACGACCAACTGATCCTCCCGGAGCACGCAACGGAGGGGTGAGGCGTGCCTCACCCCTCCGTACGTCAGCGGTGTTCGGGATTCTCGAAATCGAAGCGGCAGCCGGCGTCCCACTCCGAACGCTGGTTGCCATGCGCAGGAATCCCGCCGGCATCCTTGAGCATCCGGGCCAGGTGCAGCAGATTCCACGTCATGAACGTCGTGTTGCGGTTGGTGAAGTCGTTCTCGGGCCCACCCGAGCCTGGGTCCAGGTAGGAGGGCCCCGGGCCTGCTTCGCCGATCCACCCGGCGTCGGCCTGCGGAGGAATGACGTATCCGAGGTGCTGCAGGGAGTACAGGACGTTCATGGCGCAGTGCTTCACCCCGTCTTCGTTGCCCGTGACGAGGCAGCCGCCGACCCGGCCGTAGTAGGCGTACTGGCCGGCGTCGTTGAGCAGGTGGGAGTTGCCGTACAGGCGCTCGATGACCTTGGTGCACACCGACGACTTCTCTCCCAGCCAGATCGGCGTGCAGATCACGAGGATGTCGGCGACCATCACCTGCTCGAAGATGGCCGGCCACTCGTCTCGGTCCCACCCGTGCTCGGTCATGTCCGGCCACACGCCGGTGGCGATGTCGTGGTCGACGGCACGGAGCCTCTCCACCGCCACGCCCTGGCGCTCCATGATCCCCTGGGCCAGGCGGGCCAGACCTTCGGTATTGGACTGCTCGGGCGAGCGCTTCAGCGTGCAGTTGATGAACAGCGCCGTCAGGTCGGAGTACTCGGCCGGCGGCCGGCGCGCCAGCGCTTCTTGTCGTTCCTCGAGCGACACCGTTCCCCTCCTCAGTCGCCCGACGGTACCGGCAAGCGGCAACTTCCGCGGGTGCCAACGTCTTCGCGTCGCCGTACGCTCGTGCGACCACAACGCGAAGAACTTCGAGGTGTCCACGCGGTGAATCTCCAGCGCACGGTCTTCGCACGGCTCTACCGGCGTGCAGCGAGTATCGAATCTTTGCCGTGGCATCGGGAGGAGCCGCCGGCGCTTCTCCAACGCGCGGTCGCCCAACGGGCCACACGGGGACGCGCGCTCGACCTCGGCTGTGGTGCAGGCGTTCACGCCGTGTACCTCGCGCAGCAGGGCTTCTCGGTAGTGGCCGTCGACTTCGTCCCCGCTGCGCTCGCCGCCGCCAGGACGCGCGCCGAGCGTGCGGGCGTCGATGTCGAGCTGCTCGAGTGCAACGTCGCGGACTACCACGCACCGTCGGCGTTCGACGTCGTGCTCGACTCGGGGTGCCTGCATCATCTGCCGAAGGGCGACGTAGGCAACTACCGGGAGCGGCTAGACGAGTGGCTCGCACCGGGAGGCGACTACGTGCTCGTCCACTTCGCGCACCGGCCGCGCGCATTCTGGATACCCAAGGGTCCCAGGCACATGAGTCGGGATGATGCAGTCAGGCTCTTCACGCCGCTCGAGTTGCAGGCTTACGACGAGACACACTTCGAAGTGCCGCTCCCGATGGGCCGGATGGGCGCGGGTGTCTACTGGTTCTCCCGTCCGGTCGCCGAGACCCAGTAACGCGCGCTGGACCCCAAGCAAGGCGAACCGGTCCTCGAGCCGCGCCTTGATCTGCTCGGGGCTCAGCACAGACGCCCGGTCACCGCTTGGATCACCGAGTACGAGGTGCTCCGCTTCCTCGCAGTCTGAGCGCCGTAGCCGGCACCCGCTCCCGCTCAAATTGGTCCCGACAGTGGTCGGAGCAGAAGTAGAAGCGCTGGCCTTCGAGCATCGTCGTGGCCGGCGCGTCGGCGGTGCGAAGCTGCATGCCGCACACGGGGTCGGTGGCGTAGCCCTGGCCGCCGCCCAGGCGCTCGCGGTTGCGGTAGAGGAAGTAGAGGGCGACGAGGACGCCAAGGAAGACGATGTTGAGGAGGGTCGTGTAGTTCCACTCGAAGCGCGTCGTGACGATCTGGTGTGGGCGCGTGCCGGGCACTGCTCCGAGCGCCGAGAACACGACTTCGACGATCAGGCCGGCGGCGGCCATCACGGCCCAGAACGTGAGGGTCAACCGGACGGCGAGGCGGGTGCCGTAGTACTTCCGATAGATCAGAACGAGGGGCAAGGCGATGAGGTCGGCGAAGATGAAGCTGATCACGCCCCCGAAGCTGATGCCGCCGTGCCAGAGGGCCGCGGCCATGGGCACGTTGCCGATCGAGCACACGAAGCTGATGAAGGCGATGAACGGCCCGAGTAGAACGTTCTCGAGCGTCGTCCAGAAGCCGTGGCTGGAGATGAACACGTCGTTCCAGATGTGCGTGGGCACGAGCACGGCCAGGAATCCGGCGACGCCGTAGCCGATCACCAGCTCCTTCCGCAGCATGGTGATGTCGGCCATGGTGTAGGCCGCGGCGTCGGCCCAGGCCGCCTTCGACGACAGCTTCTGGCGCCACGGCATGTGCTCCAACTCGTCTTGGCGCTGCCCAGAGACGCCGACCATCTGCTGGTGGTCGTGGCCGCCGACGGCGCCGCGGCGAAGCCGGTCGCGGGCCCGATCGGTCCAGCCGCGGGTGAAGACGAAGCCCCCGATGGCGACGAGCAGCACAATCATGATCGGGCCGCCGATGAACTCAGCGGCCGCGAACTCCCAGCCCAGGAGGATCAGCAGAACGACACCGAGCTCGAGCACGAGATTGGTCGAGGCGAACATGAAGACCATGGCCGTGATGAAGTCGGCGCCCTTCTGGAACAGCGACTTGGCCATGGCCGTGGCCGCGTAGGAGCACGACGAGGACACCGTCCCGAAGAACGTCGCCCGCCCGACGGCAGCGGGGCGGTGGTTGCCCATGACCCGCTGCATCTCCTCCTTGGAGACGAATGCCTGCACGGCGCCCGACAGCCCGAACCCCAGCACCAACGCCCAGAGGGTCTCCCAGAACATGAAGAAGGCCTCGCGGAGGCTGCTGAGGACGTCGCTCACGAACGCACCAACCGGGCGATGGCGGCGGAGGCCTCGGCCACCTTGGCGTCCGCGTCGGGGCCGCCAGTGGCCACCGCTTCGCGGACGCAGTGGGCCAGATGGCCATCGAGGAGCTCCAGCGCCACCGACTCCAGCGCCTTGGTGGCGGCAGAGATCTGCGTCAGAACGTCGATGCAGTACGTGTCCTCATCGACCATCCTCTGCAAGCCGCGGATCTGTCCTTCGATCCGGCGTAGCCGCTTGAGGACGGCTTCCTTGTCGTCTGTGTAACCAGGCACGGCTGCCTCCTGTCCCCAGAGCCGGCTCGATCACTATACCCCTGTAGGGTATAGATAACCTGACCAAACCCTTTGACATCGCCCAGCTACTTCGGTTCGTTCAGCAGCTGTTCGATGCGCCGCGGACGGGTACATGACGAACTGCGACCGGATCAGCGTTCGCGCCGGCGGTCTTTCGCCGACTTTCCGCCGCGGCGGGTCAATTCTTGGCGCGCCCCGGCACGACTGGAACGTGCGACCCGCTGTTTAGAAGGCTGGGCTTTTACCAGCAGCGACAACCACGCTGCCGAAGTCGTCACCGCCGTCCGTGGCAGGCCCGGAGATGGGCCGCCACGGAGCTGGCGGAGCGAAGCCCGACGTCAGGACGCCGTCAGGCGCGCCACTCGAGGATGATCTCGGGCGGGGGGCCATCGGGCTCGGCGGCGAGATCGACGCCCGTGAGCTCCTGCACGCGCCCGCGGAACCACACGTCGAAGTCCTCGGTGGACTGGGCCAGCGCGGCGAACGACTTCTCGACGTCGGCTGCCTCGAAGTGCACAAGGACGAGCGATCCCATCGGGGTCTGCTGGAGCGACCACTCCTCCTTTGCGACCCCGCCGCGCTTCTGCGATGCGGAGAACTCCTCACCCCGGCCGAGTGTCTCCTGGGCGAATTTGCGGGCGTCGTCGTCCTTGCCGGCCAAAACCGGGAATGCTCCGATGAACGTAGCCATGTCGTTGCCCCTCTTCTTGGTGGTGCGCGGAGCCTACGACTCTTAACGGCCACCTTGCGCTGGACTCCCGAGACAAACGTGTACGACCTCCGGTGCCCTGAGGACGTCGTCCGTCGGTCCATCAGCGGTCGCGCTTCCGGCGTGTGACCAGCACTTTCTTGGCGCCCCTGGCACGACTCGAACGTGCGACCCGCTGCTTAGAAGGCAGCCGCTCTATCCAACTGAGCTACAGGGGCCTCGCGCCTACCGGTGTAAGGGTATTGGCCGATGGCGTTGAGACATTCACACCGACTTCGAGGTGATCTATCGGCGCATCATCTGAGCTCGGCCGCCACCTGGGCGAGGAGGCGCAGAGACTCGGTGTCGGGGTAGTCGCTGCACCAGGGATAGAAGCCGGTGCAGCCGAGGTCGACGTAGGTCCGGATCTTCTCGGCGACCTGTTCGGGCGTGCCGACCAGGTTGCCGGCCTGCCACGACTCGAAGGGCTCGCCCCAGAACGACCGACTGCCGGTCTCGATGACCTCCTTCTCGCTCTCCCGGATGAAGACCTCGGGCGAGATCGTCTTGCGGATCTCGTCGTAGTCGCGGCCCACGTCCTTGCAGTGCCGCTGCAGGACCTCGGCCTTGTGCTGCCATTCATGGGGCTTGCCGCCGAAGTTGGCGGCGTCGGCGTGGCGGGCGACGACGCGCAGCGTCAGCTGCTCGCCCCCGCCGCCGATGAGGATCTCCGGATGGGGCTGCTGGACCGGCTTGGGGTCGCACTGTGCGCCCTGCAGCGTGAAGAACGTCCCTTCGTACGAGACATCGGGCTCGGACCACATGGCCTTGACGATCTCGACCGTCTCCCGAAGCATGCGGATGCGGTCCTTGGCCGGCGGGAAGTCGTAGCCGTAGCCGCGGAACTCGTGGTCGTACCAGCCGGCGCCGACGCCCCAGATGAGCCGCCCGCCGCTCATGACGTCGATGTTGGAGGTGATCTTCGCCAGCAGTCCCGGATTGCGGTACGGCGCGCAGCCGACCATCTGGCCGAGCTTGATGCGACTGGTGCGTTGGGAGATGGCAGCCAGCGTCGTCCAGCACTCGAACATCGTCTCGTGGGCGGGGACGGGGACGTTGTGGAAGTGGTCGTAGACCCAGAGCGAGTCGAGGCCCGACTCCTCCGCCAGAGTTGCGATCTCCACCGCCTTGGCCCACTTCGCCTGCGGATCCTCGATGGAGACCAGCTCCATCTTCCACCCCTGGGGGATGAACACTCCGAAGGTCAGCTCGTGTGTTGTCATGACCGTCGTCCGGCCACCTCCCTGGGAGCGAGCGCCGTCAGGGCGGCGTCGTGGATGCGGAACGGCTTGTGCGGGCTCAGCGCCTGGATGCAGACGTGGTCGGCACCAGCGGCGATGTGTTCGTCGAGGCGACCACGGATGACGTCGACGCTTCCCCACGGGACCAGGGCGTCGACGAAGCGATCGGCCTTGGTGTCGATCTCATCATCGGAGAACCCGAGACGCAGCCAGTTGTTGCGGTAGTTGGGCAGGCCGGCGTAGACCTCCATGGCCGAGCGGGCGGTGGCGCGGGCGACCTCGGCGTCCTCGGTCAGGACGACCTTCTGCTCGACGCACAGAAGCTTGTCCGGACCTAGGGTCTCCCGGGCCCGGGTCGTGTGCTCGGGCGTCGTCCAATACGGATGGGCGCCGTCCGCCCGGTCGCGCGCCAGCTCGAGCATTCTGGGTCCGAGAGCGGCGAGCAGCCGCGGCGCCGGGACCTCGGGGTTCGGCGCCATGTAGGGGGCGGCGTCCATGCCGTCGAGGTAGGTGCGCATGGTCGTGAGCGGCTTGTCATAGTGCAGCCCGCGCACGCCCTCGACGAAGGGCGCGTGGCTGACGCCCAGTCCAAGGATGAAGCGGCCCTCGGTCTGCTCGGCCAGCGTCGTGGCGGCCTGGCGCATCGGTCCGGGATGGCGGTGGTGGATGCTGGCGATGCCGGTCGCGAAGATGAGCGACTGGGCGTGCTCGGCGAGGAAGGAGATGTGGGCGAACGGATCGCGTCCCATCGTGTCGGGCAGCCAGACAGCGGAGTAGCCCAGGGCCTGGATCTGTTGGACGAGCGCGGCCGCCGCTGTCGCCCGCAGCCCGTCGGTCGCGGTCCAGACGCCGAGACGGCCGAGGCGCTCACGCCACTGGACGAGGGACAACGTCAGCTGTTCAGCGCTCGGTGTCGGAGCCTTCATGGGCGCTGCCGGCTTCGAGCAGATAACTGGCATAGCCGGAGGCGTCCTCGTGGTCGCGCACCCACTCGTCCACGTCGTTCTCGTCGCCTTCGACCAGCATCACCCAGCGATGGTCGTCGTCGGCCTTGGCGAACTTGGGGTCGTTGGCAGCAGCGATGCCCACGGCGACGTCGGTGGCAGGGGCGCCCGGTGGATAGCGGTCGGCGTCCTCTTCGGCGCCGTGGTCGGGCGGGGCTCCGAGACCCCACACGACCCAGACGCGGAACGTTTCCAGGTCGTCGGCGTTGGCGACGACACCGTTCCACCGTCGCACCTTGTCGCTCTCTGCTCGTCGGGCCATGCCATCGTTCTACCCGTGACGTACGTCCTCATCCACGGTGGCGGTTCCACGGGCCGCTTCTGGGACCGGGTCGTGCCAATGCTCCCCGGCCCCACGCTGGCCGTCGACCTCCCCGGCCGCGGCTCCCATCCCGCCGACCTCGCCAGGATCACTGTCGACGACGAGGTGGCGTCGGTCGTGTCCGACATCGCCTCGGGCGCCGGCCACGGCATCGTGTTGGTGGCGCATTCGTCTGGCGGGCTCGTGGTGCCGGGCGTGGTCGACGCCATCGGCGCCGCCCGCGTCGAGCGCATCGTGCTCAACGCCGCGCTCGTGCCGCCCGAGGGCGGCTGTGGGCTCGAGTGCATGCAGGCCCGGCACGCCGAGGGCCTGGCCGCTGCGGTGAGGGCGGCACAGGCCGAGGACACGACGATCACCCTCCCCGGCCCGCCTTCTGAGCCCGAGAGAGTCCGCACCGCCTACGGCGGCGATCCACTGAACGACGGCGACTTGGCGTTCGTCGTCGACCCCGCGCGGTGCGTCCCCGACACCGTGCACCACTACTTCCAGCCCGTGCACTGGTCCCTCGCC
>CADDZP010000064.1 GCA_902812475.1 Actinomycetota bacterium
GGCAAGCATCAGTCCGAGTTCGGCCAGGTCCACCTCAAGGATCCGAACACGGCCGCAGGCGGCGACGCCGTCGAGGGCATCAAGGCCCGCTGGGTACAGGCTGAGAACGCCAAGCCGGGAACGTCGGACTGGCGGGTCAGCAACGCCGGCAAGCCGGGCGACCTGGAGGGATTCGCCGACAAGGTCAGCGCCCAGCTCGGAGAGACCGTGCGCCTGTTCGTGTCGACGAAGGCCACGAGCTACCGCGTCGAGGCCTACCGGATCGGCTACTACGGCGGTCTGGGCGGCCGCCTGGTGTGGAAGTCGGGACAGCTGCCCGGCCGCGTGCAGGACAAGCCTCAGCGTGACGCCCAGACGAACATGGTGCACGCGCCGTGGACGCCGACCCTGTCCGTGCCGCTGAACAACTCGTTCCTGCCTGGCGTCTACCTGTTCAAGCTGGTGAGCGACTCCGGGGTGCAGACCTACATCCCACTCACGATCCGCGACGACCGGAGCTCGGCCGCCTTCGTCGTGCAGAACTCGGTCACGACGTGGCAGGCCTACAACCTCTGGGGCGGCTACGACCTCTACGAAGGCAAGAACGGCAGCGGCGGCTCCGACTTCGACCACCGGGCGCGCGTCGTGTCGTTCGACCGTCCGTACGCCATGGGAGCCGGCTCGGGCGACTTCCTCGGCAACGAGTTCCCGTTGATCTCCCTCGTCGAGTCGCTCGGTCTCGACGTCACCTACTGGACCGACGTCGACCTGCAGCAGCGGCCGCAGCTGCTCACCCGTCACCGGGCGCTCCTGAGCCTCGGGCACGACGAGTACTGGTCGCGGGAGATGCGCGACGGCGCCACTGCTGCCCGCGACGCGGGTGTCAACCTGGCCTTCTTCGGCGCCAACGCCGTCTTTCGCAAGATCCGCTTCCAGCCCTCGCAGCTGGGGCCAGACCGTCAAGAGGTCGACTACAAGAGCGCGCGCGAGGACCCGATGTACGGGGTCAACGACAAGGACGTCACCGTCGATTGGCGGCTGCCGCCGATCTCGGAGCCCGAGAGCACGCTCATCGGCGACTTCTACGACTGCAACCCGGTCAAGGCCGACATGGTCATCGGCGACCCCTCGGCGTGGGTGTTCGCCGGCACCGGGCTCGACAAAGGCGACCGCCTCAAGAACCTGGTGGGACCCGAGTACGACAAGTACGACGTCAGCGGGCCGAAGAACGTGCAGATCATGGCGCGCTCGCCCCTCACCTGCCGCGGCAAGGTCAGCCACTCGGACATGACGTACTACTCGGCGCCGAGCGGCGCCGGCGTGTGGGCCAGCGGCACCAACTGGTGGGTCAGCAAGCTCAGCGAGGAGTGCTCGCCCTTGTCGTCGTCGACCACGTCGACCTCGGTCACGCCGACGACGTTGGTGGCGTCGCCCCGCAGCACGGCCACGCCCGCCGTCTGCCCCAAGCAGGCCGTGATCGACATCACCGAGAACGTCCTCAACGCCTTCGGTGTCGGCCCGGCCGGCAAGGCGCATCCGTCGGTCGCGACCGACACCAAGACGCTCGACGTCGGGCTGCCGTCCGCGTCGGACAACTCCGACGAGGGCGGATCGCCGCCGACCACATCGCGGACGCGCACGCGCACCCGGACGACCACGACGCGCTACTCGACGAACTACGCGCCGTACGAGACGCCGAGCACCGAGCCGGCCTACACGCCGCCGTCGTACACGTACACCCCACCCGAGTACACGACGCCGACGACCCGGCCGCCTCGCCGCCAGATCATCGGCGGCTAGTCACCGCCTCCGGATGAGGCTGACGCCGTCACGGATCGGCAGCAGCACCACCTCGACCCGGTCGTCGGCCACGATGACGTCGTTGAGCTCGACGATGGCGCGGGTGTCGTCGTCGGTGGCCGACGCGTCGAGCACGCGCCCGCTCCAGAGAACGTTGTCGATGAGGATCACGCCACGCTTGGAGAGCTTGGGGAGGACGGCGTCGTAGTAGTTGCGGTAGTTGGTCTTGTCGGCGTCGATGAAGACGACGTCGAACGGACCGTCGAGGCGGGCGAGCGATTCGATGGCGGGGCCCATGAGAACTTCGATCCGATCGGCCCACGGGCTGGCCTCGATGTGGCGCCGGGCGAGCGCCGCGTGCTCCTCGCTGACCTCGAGGGTGACGAGCCTGCCGTCGTCCGGGAGGGCCGACGCCATGGCCATGGCCGAGTACCCGGTGAACATGCCGATCTCCAGCACGCGGCGGGCTCCGGTCATGGCCACGACGGCGCGCAGGAAGGCGCCTTCGAGGTGGCCGGTCAGCATGCCGGCGCGACCGGCGAACTGCTCCTGGGTCTCGGCGGCCACGGCCTCGAGCTCAGGAGGCTCGGGCGAGGTGTGTTCGGCGGCGTAGCGCTCGATGTCGGGGTCCACGATCTGGGGCATCCTGTGAGTGTTATGGACACCGAAGAGGCCCGCCAGTTCCTGCGCAACAACCACAACGCCGTCATCTGCACGATCCGTCAGAGTGGCGAGCCGGCAATGTCACCGATCACCGTCGGCGTCGACGACGAGGGGTTCGCCGTCATCAGCAGCCGAGAGACGGCGTACAAGGTGAAGCACCTGCGCCGCGACCCGCGGGTGTGGCTGTGCTGCCTGACCCGGCAGTTCTACGGCGAGTGGCTGCTGATCAGCGGGCGGGCGACCATCGTCGCCCTTCCCGAAGCCATGGACGGGCTCGTCGAGTACTACCGGCGCATCTCAGGCGAGCACCCCGACTGGGACGACTACCGCCGGGCCATGGAGCGTGATCAACGCGTGCTCATCCGTGTCGCAATCGAAAGCGTGGGGCCCCAGCAGCAGGGCTGAGTCCGCAGGACCGAGTCCGTTAGGGTTTCGGGCGCAAGGGTTGGAGGCCGCCATGGTGGAACCGCCGAGTAGTCATGCGTGGAGTCGCACGCCGCATTGGCGCTCGCGTTCGCGCCGTCCTGGGCGCCGACCCGGCCAGCCTTCGCCAGGGTCTGGCCGCCCTGCTCGTCTCCTCGGGCGGTGACCTCCTCGCCGGTCTGACCCTCGGCGCCATCACCGGCACGCTCGCCAGGCTGCCGGGTCTGCTCGTGCTCGTGCCCGCCGCCATCGGGATGCGGGGCAACGTGTTCGGGGCGCTGGGGAGCCGCTTCGGCACCGCCATCCACGCCGGTACGTTCAGCTTCAGCCGGCGGGCCGAGACCGTCGTCGGCCAGAACGTCATCGCCTCGATGGCGCTGACGCTGTCGATCTCCTTCGCCCTCGCGATCCTGGCCAAGGCGGTGTCCATCGGGTTCGGCCTCGGTCACACCATCTCGGTCGCCTACTTCATCGTCATCTCGATGGTGGGCGGCGCCATCTCGTCGGTGTTCGTGCTGCTCCTGACCATCGGCGTGGCCGCCGGCTCCGTGCGGTTCGGGTGGGACATGGACAACGTCGCCGCCCCGCTGGTGACCGCCGCCGGCGACATGGTGACGCTGCCGTCGCTGTTCATCGCCACCCTCATCGTCGGCCCGGGAATCGTCACGCCGATCGTCGCCGCCGTGACCGCGGTGATCGCCGTGGCTGCGCTCGTCGCCGCCTTCCGTTCGGGCCTTCCCCTCGCCGTTCGCATCCTGCGCGAATCCGTGCCCATCCTCCTCGTCGCCGGCACGATCGACGTCGTCGCCGGGCTCACCATCGAGAAGCGGCTCGAGTCGTTCCTCGCCTTCCCGGCCCTGCTCGTGCTCGTCCCTCCGTTCCTGGAGGACACCGGTGCCCTCGGCGGCATCCTGTCGGCGCGCCTCGCCAGCAAATTGCACTTGGGTGTCATCGACCCGGGCAACAGGCCTCCCCGGGCCGCCCGCGACGACTTCGCGCTGACGTTCGTGTTCGCCGTTCCGGTCTTCACGCTGGTCGCGATCTCGAGCGACATCGCCGCCGGAGTGGCCGGGTTGGCGTCGCCGGGCGTCGTGAAGATGATCATGATCTCGCTGATCGGCGGGTTCATGGCCACCGTCGTCGCCATCGGCATCGTCTACTACGGGGCCATCGCCACCTACCGGCTGGGGCTCGATCCCGACAACCACGGCATCCCACTGATCACCTCGTCGATGGACCTCGTGGGGGCGTTCGCGCTCATCCTCGCCATCGTCCTGGTGGGCATACACTGAGCGCGCTTCGTCATGGACGACCGGCCAAGAAATCTGAAGACCATGCTCTCCGACGCAAAGGACACGTCGGAGCTCATGATCGATCTTGCGTACGCGGCGCTGTACTTCGGCGACCCGGACATGGCCGAAGAGGTCAACGAGCTGGAGGAGCGTCTCTCGGAGCTCGTGCACGAGATGCGTGCCGTCTCCATCCTCGCCGCTCGTTCACCGCGCGACGCCGACGCCATGGCGTCGGTGCTCCAGGTGGAGGGCGCCATCGAGCGCCTGGGCAACGCCGCCGTCGACATCAGCCGCATCGTCACCCACCGTCTCGGGATCCCCCGGGCCCTGGTAGCCGACCTGTCGGCGGCCGAGGAGGTGTCCCACCGCGTCAGGGTCCGAGACGGTTCGGAGATGGCCATGCGGCCGTTGCGAGAGCTCGAGATGCCCATCGAGCTCGGCATGCGCGTCGTCGCCATCCGCCGCGAGCATGACTGGGTCACCGACGTCGACGGCGACGAGGTCCTCATGCCCGGCGACGTGCTGTTCGTCCAAGGCACGGCGGCGGGCATCCCCGAGCTGCGCCGGCTGGCGGGTGCGGGCCCTTGGGAGCCGCCCCAGCCACCCGAGGAGCCGGCTCTGTCCGATCTCGACCGGGCCATCGACACCCTCGTCGAGATGAAGAACATCTCCGAAGTAGCCGTGGGGCTCGGCTATTCGGCGCTTGTCCTTCGCGATCAGGGCTTGGCCGCCGAGGTCAACCACCTCGAGGACCGTCTGGACGAGATGAACGAGGTGCTCGAGGTCTGGGTCCTGCGTGCGGCCCAGGAGCGCATCGACCCCGGCGGTCTCCGGGGCCTTCTCCACCTGGCCCAGGCGGCCGAGGAGATCGGCGACGCCGCCCAGCAGATGGTGTGGCTCGTGGAGGAGGGCGAGGAGCTGCACCCGATCCTCGCCATCGCCCTCGGCGAGGCCGAGGAGGTGGTCGTGCGCGTGCCGATCGCCGCTGGGTCGCCGGCCGACGGCAAGTCGCTCAGGGATCTGCAGCTGGAGATGGAGACCGGGTTCTACCTCCTCGCCATCCGTCGCGGCGGCCGCTACCTGTACCGGCCCCGCAAGAACGTCGTGCTCAACGCCGGCGACGAGCTCATCGCCACCGGCCCCGACGAGGGCCACCGCCTGCTGGCCGAGCTGGGTGGGTACCGCCTGATCGAGGACGAGGAGACCGGCGAGGACGAGCTGGTGCCGGCCGCGCCTACAGCCAGTCCCGGCTCCTGAAGAACCGGTAGCCGACGATCGTGATCAGGAGCATCAGCCCGAGCGCCCACGCGTAACCGAACTCCCAGCTGAGCTCGGGCATGTGGTGGAAGTTCATGCCGTAGATGCCGGCGACGAGCGTGGAGCCGAGGAGGATGGCGCCCCACGAGGTCATCTTCTTCATCACGCTGTTCATGCGGTTGGAGATGATCGCCAGGTGGGCGTCGACGGCGTTGCCCATCAGCTCGCGCGCCGAGTCGAGGAGATCGACCATGCGCAGGACGTGGTCGTACACGTCCTGGAGGAGGACGACATCCTCATCGTGGATCCACTCGACCTCCTTGCGGAGGAGGGAGGAGACGACGTCGCGGAGGGGGACGACCGCTCGCCGGAACCTCACCAATTGGCGGCGGATGTCGAACAGGTCCTGCTGGATCGACGTCTCGGCCACGTGGACATCGCTGAAGATCTGGTCCTCCAGGCGCTCGACCGCTTCTTCGGTCTGGTCGGCGGCGTCGAAGTAGCCGTCGACGAGCTCGTCGAGCAGGACGTAGACGAGGAAGCCGACGTCGAACTGGTCGGGGTGGGTGCGCTCGAAGCGAGCCTTGGCCCCCTCCACCGACCAGCAGTCGCCGGCGTCGTCGGTCTCCCGCACGGTGATCACCCACGACGGTCCGATGAAGATGTCGACTTCGTGCAGGGTGGCGCTGTAGGCCACGAGGAAGGCGTGGGTCGGGTACTTCTCGAGCTTGGGCCGCTGGTGGCGCTCCCGCACGTCCTCCATGGCGAGGGGGTGCAGGGAGAACTCCTGCTGCAGCCGGGCCAGGTCGTCGTCCGACGGGCGGCGCACGTCGACCCAAAGCAGATTCGGGCTCTCGACGAGCGTGGAGATCTCGCTCGGGTCGATCTCCCGGACGGCGTGCTGGGTGTACTCGCGGGCGACGATCACGCGTTCACGCTCGAACTGACACTGTCAGACGTAGCCCCGCAGCTTCGACGTGCGGGCGACGCGTTCGATGCCAATGGCGAAGGCCGCATCGCGCATCGAGACCTGCCGGGCGTCCGCGAACGTCAGCGTGGCGTCCAGGGCGCGGACCATCACGTCGCGCAGCTCGTCGTTGAAACGCTCCTCTTTCCACTTGAACTGCTGGATGTTCTGCGTCCACTCGAAGTACGAGCCGGTGACGCCGCCGGCATTGGCCAGGAGGTCGGGGATGACCCGCTTGCCGGCGTCGACGAGGATGGCGTCGGCTTCGGTCGTCGTCGGGTGGTTGGCCGCTTCCACGACGATGCCGGCCCGGACCTTGGGGGCGTTGGCCTCGGTGATGACGTCGCCCAGGGCGGCCGGGATGAGGATGTCGCAGTCGCACGCCAGGAGCTCTTCGTTGGAGATCTGCTCGACGTCGGCCGCCTCGGCCACGGAGTGGCGGTTGCCGGCGAGCCGCGCCAGGGCGGTGATGTCGAGGCCGTCGCTCCGGTACGCCCCGCCGTCGCGGTCGGAGGCGGCGACCACCTTGGCGCCCAGGTCGTCGAGGCCCCGAGCCACCCACGACCCGACGTTGCCGAAACCCTGGATGGCGACCCGGCACTCGGTCAGGTCGAGGCCCCAGTGCTTGGCTGCTCCCTCGAGGACGTAGACGACGCCGCGACCGGTGGCCGCCTCCCGCCCGGCGGCGCCGCCCAGGTCGAGAGGCTTGCCGGTCACGGCGGCGGGTGAGTAGCCGTGGGTGGCCGAGTAGGCGTC
The DNA here is from genome assembly GCA_902812475.1 of Actinomycetota bacterium. Lineage (GTDB taxonomy): Bacteria > Actinomycetota > Acidimicrobiia > Acidimicrobiales > AC-14 > CADDZP01. The sequence goes on from CADDZP010000064.1 coordinate 7,138, forward strand.
CATCATCCAGGCCATGACCTGGGCGTTGGTGTTCATGTCCGGCGCCGGGATGTCGCGGTGCACGCCGAGGACGTGACCGATGGCGTTCGTGAAGCGCCGGGTCATGGTCTGGATCTCGCGGGGACTCATGCCCGTCGGGTCGACCGTGATGCCGCCCTTGGCCCCGCCGAAGGGAATGTCGACCAGGGCCGTCTTCCACGTCATCAACGAGGCCAGCGCCCGTACCTCGTCGAGGTCGGCGGTGGGGTGGTAGCGCACCCCGCCCTTGTAGGGACCGCGGGCGCCGTTGTGCTGGATGCGGTAGCCGGTGAAGACCTCGAGGCGGCCGTCGTCCATGCGCACCGGGACCTGCACCTGCACCTCGCGGTAGGACGACTTCAGCACCGCGTACATCTCGTCCTTGAGGTGAATGAGCTGGGCGCCTCTGTCGAAGAAGGCGTTGACCGACTCGATCGGCGTCATCGGTTGAGCCACTGCGTCAACGGTATTGCCCGCGGCCTCGTTCTGTAATCAAGGCTTGATCGGCGGGGGCTCCGGCGTCGTGGGCAGCTTCAGCTTTTCGTCGTCGACCGACGTCGAGTACTTGACGGCCCGGAGGGGGTTGCCGTTGCCCTCGACCAGGAGCACGGCCCCCAGCGACGACAGGCACAGGGTGCTCTGACCTCCCGCCACGCCTGGTCTCGGAGAGGTGACGAGGCACTCCACACCGGTGCCGGCGATCTTCCGCTTGTTGGTGGAGAACGTGTAGTTGGTCTTGGCCGCTTTCAGCTCGGCGACGGTGCGGTCGATGTCGGCGGGCGCGAGCGGGCCGGGCGTCCCCTCCTGCTGTGGGGACCGCTGGCACGTCCACTGCTGATCCTGCTGGGCGCACTCGAACGTCCCCTGCTTGGTGACGAACACGCTGCGCGTGACGCCGGAGGAGACGACGTCGACCCGACGCAGCGGCGGGTCCTGCATCAGGACGATGCTCGATCCCGCCTGCGACGGCCCATACGTGACGGTGAAGCTGTTGGTCGCCGCCCCCGCGTAGAGGGCGAGGAAGTCCTGCACGGCGGGGGAGAGGCCCGCCTTCTTCGCGACCTCCCGGGCCTGGGCCTGTCGCTTCTGCGTCGTCTTCTCTGCGGCGCCTTGGTGGCCTCCACACGCGACCGCCGTGACGGCGAGGACGACGGCGACGACCCGCACCACGGCGGGAGGGTACCGGCCAGTGGTGTGGCAGTACCCTCCAGCCCATGGCCGTCATCGAAGCTGCTTCCACCCTCACCGACGACGAGCTCAGGACACGGTTGGTCGAGTGGCTGCGTGAGAACCTTCCGCCGCTGTGGGTCGAGGCCGTCGAGGAGGGCGACGAGGAGAAGTTGCACCAGGCGAGAGACCTCGTCGACTACAACGACTGGTGCGCCCGCCTCGGTGAGGCGGGTTGGACGACGCCGACGTGGCCGGCGGAGTACGGCTTCCTCGGCCTCAGCGGCGCCCAGGCCAAGGTGGTCAACGAGGAGTTGGCCCGCTGGCGGGTCCCGCGCTCGTTCAACATCATCGGCATCGGCATGGGCGGGCCCACGATCATGCAGTGGGGCACCGACGAGCAGAAGCAGCGCCTGCTCGAGCCCATGGCCAAGCACGAGGAGATCTGGTGCCAGCTGTTCAGCGAGCCCGGCTCGGGCTCCGACGTGGCGTCGCTCGCCACCCGTGCCGTCCGTGACGGCGACGAGTGGGTGGTCAATGGCCAGAAGGTCTGGACCACGCTCGCCCACATGGCGAAGTGGGGCCTGCTCGTCGCTCGCACCGACCCTGACAAGCCCAAGCACAAGGGCCTCTCGTATTTCATCGTCGACATGAAGGCGCCCGGCGTCGAAGTGCGACCGCTGAAGCAGATCACCGGCGACGCCGAGTTCAACGAGGTCTTCTTCACCGACGTCCGCATCCCCGACAGCATGCGCCTCGGCCCCGAAGGCGAAGGCTGGATGGTCGCCACGACCACGCTGATGAACGAGCGGGCTGCCTTGTCAGGTGCCGGCAGCGCCAGCGACCAGAACGTCGGCGGGGGCCCGGTCGACGCCGTCATCGCCCTGGCTCAGAAGAACGGCAGTGCGAACGACGCGGTGGTGCGTCAACGGCTGGCCCAAGCCGTCATCGAGGGACGGGTCATCAAGATGACCAACCTCCGGGCCAACGCCGCTCGCAAGGCCGGCCACCAGCCCGGTCCCGAGGGCTCGATCACCAAGCTGTTCCAGGCCGAGTACAACCAGCGCCTGCAGAACCTCGCCGTCGACATCCTCGGCGACAACGGCATGGCCTGGCTTCCCGACGACGAGGCCACGGCGACGACCGTCCGCGGGTTCCTCCGCAGCCGGGCGAACACCATCGAGGGCGGCACCTCCGAGATCATGCGCAACATCCTCGGCGAACGCGTCCTCGGTCTCCCCAAGGAGCCGTCAGTAGACCGCGACATCGCCTGGAAGGACGTCAAGCGCAGCAGCTGAGCGCCGGCTCACTTGGGGAAATTCCACGAATCCGCAGGTCAGCGGCTCGTGGCATTGTCCACTGGAGTCCGCTGGTGACCACTGGAGGCCGCCAGTTTGTGGCCTGAATGTGGCCTGCCCGCTGGCGATGACACCCCAGGGGATGGTCGTCGAAGGGACGTGGGGGAAGAAGTGGCTCGATGGCCGCCCAGACGGCATCGACCACCTCGGGATCCAGGGCACGCATGATGGGGAAGTCCTTCCACTCGGTCGTCGGTGTTGGGGATGCACCCCGGAAGAATTCCGGGACCCTCACCACGACCGGTGGATGGTCGTTGTTCTCTTCGCGCTCAGTCGCGGCCCCGCCACTCAGTGCCTATCCGCGCGACCTCTTAGCCGTCGGACAACGCCTTCCGCCGGTCGCTGCGCCACGATGGAGTCGATGTACGGCTCGCCCACATCAAGGACGCTTCGGGCTGCGGCGCTCGCGGCCGCCGACGGAGCGGTGTGGGTCGCAGACGAGCTGCTCCCCGTCGTCGGCGAATTCGATGCCGGCTCGGGCCAGCTGGGTCGCCTGCTGTCGTGGGAGGTGGACGAGGATCGTCGTGAGCTGCCGTCGGTGTCCGACATGGCCGCGTCCGGGGACACCCTGTGGATCTGCTCGCCGCGGGCCCATGGCGTCGCGCGTATCGACCGGGCGGTGGGTAACGCGAACATCATTCGGCTCCCGCTTCCCACGGATTCCCTCTGGTTGGACGGCGAGGGCTGCCTCGTACGAGAGGCGACAGAGTACGCCGGCGATCACGTGGCTCCGTTCCCACAGCGGCTGTGGCGTGTGACGAGAGAACGCCTCGAAGAGATCGACCTCGGCGCGGCCGTGGACGATCTCGCCGTGCTGGACGGCACGCTCGTGGCGCTGGTCCGTAGGCCGCACGAGGCGCCGGTCGAGCACCCGAGGCCTGAGGGTTGGACGGACGTATTCCACCCCGGTGCGATCGTCATCCGCGACCGCAATGGCGTGATCAGTGTCGTTCGAGAGCTTGAGGACACACTCGGAGCAGAGCGGAAGATCTCGGCGTACAGATCGAGGACGTTCTCGACGTCGAGGTACAGGGCCTCGCCTGCCTCGCCAGAATCGCTCACCGGACCTATTTCCGGCGGGCCTTACCTCGGTCGTGGTCAGCGAGGATCTGCAAAGCCTCGTTGTCTTCCGCGACGACTTGTCGCCCAGCCTCGCGGATGAACTCACGGACCCGCGCTACAGGCACCACGCGCAGCTCGCCGCTCGGAAGCTCCTCGACGACCACGGGTGTGCCCACCGTGTAGCCGAGGTCCTCCAGCTCGCGGGGGAGGGAGATGACGTTGCTGTTCCCGACGCGGCGGATCTTCATGACCTTCACGGGTCTAACCATATCTGATCCGTATATCCCTGTATATCCACAGCAGATTGTCGTACCCGCGTGGGAGAATCGCACCGGAGGAGCGCTGGACCCCATGGCTGGCCGCCTTCCCCAAGAATCCACCTGGCCGACCGCCTCGATGCCGTGTACCAACAGGCAGAAACGAGCGCGCCGGCACAGCACGCGGACGTCCTCGAACTGGCCCGGACGTAGATGGATGTGGCCTGTTTGTGGCCTGCCCGCGGCCCGTCGTTCGCGTCCAAAGGCCTGACCTGCGTCGTTGTACGGTCAGTCGCCTGAACGCACATCCCCTGGAAGGACATCCCCCGCAGCAACTGACGGCCGGCCGACCTCGGTCGCCAGGGGACTATCGGCGGGCGAGGCACGCAAGGGACGGACGCCGCGGCAATGACGGTTCAGCTCGGTTCCGGCGGTCGAGGGACGGTCCCGCGGGACCTTTTCGAGCGTTCAGCTGAACGTTTTTGGCAACTCAAAATCTGTCGGCCCGTGCATGATGGCAGTACCGAGCAGCTCGAACACCGCTACAAGGTATCGAACGCGTGTTCGAATTTCAACGACCCCGCGACCCCTGTGGGTCTGGTGCTATGTGAAGTCGCAGCACATCGGTAACGCACTGATGTCGCGAGACATGGGTGACATCGATGACTCCGCAACCGACGGATCACGGCCTTCTCGGAGCTGCGTTTGCGGAACCGGGTCTGCGTCAGAGCGAAAGGCCGCATTAGTGCCGGTAGCGACCGTCCGCCGGAGAGGATGGCGTCATACGTCGCAAGAGATGATGGCGCGATGCTCGCCGCCGCGAACCTGATCGCCTTTGTTCCCGCTGCTGACCTGGATCGTGCACGAGAGTTCTATGGCGGCACGCTCGGCCTGCCCCTTGTCGACGAGACGCCCGCGGCGCTGGTGTACGACGCCAACGGGACCCTTTTGCGGGTGACGCCTGTGCCGGAGATCAACCCGCCGCCGTACACCGTGCTCGGCTGGGCTGTCTCGGACATCGCTCGAGCGGTGAGCGACCTTCGTGAACGAGGAGTCGCCTTCCAACGTTTCGACGGCATGGACCAGGACGATCTCGGCGTCTGGAAGGCACCTGGCGGCGACCTGGTCGCGTGGTTCAGCGACCCAACCGGCAACACGCTGTCGCTGACCCAGTTCCAGCCGTACTCGGGCCCTCGGGCGGTGCCTTCCTAATCGGGTTCGACGTATCGGCTGAGGCCGGCTGTGTCCTTGAGCATCCGATAGACGACCTCGAGGAGCACGCCGGCGACGGCGACGATGACGGCGATCTCGCCGAGGCGGTCGGCGGCCGGTAGGTCGATGGCGAAGAACGAGCGCATCGGCGGCACGAACAGCATCCCGACGAAGCCCACGCACATGAGGGCGACGATGCCGGCCTTCAGGGGGTTGAACGGCCGCGAGAGCAGGGCGAGGACCCAGATGCCGCACGCGACCAGCACGATCATGGCCATGGTCCGCTGCTCGAACAGCGACAGGCCGAGGTTGTCGGCGACGAAGTAGGCGACGAGGGTGGCGCCGCCGGCGATCAGCCCGCACGGCACGGCGAATCGCAGGACGCGGTCGACGAAGCCGGGGCGGAAGGGCGTGGCGTTCGGGAGCAGCGACAAGAGGAAGGCCGGCGTCCCGATGCTGAACCAGCTGACGATCGTCAGGTGGCGCGGCAGGAGCGGATACGCGACCCCCGTGATCCCGACGACGATCGCCATCAGCGTCGCGTACGCCGTCTTGGTCAGGAAGAGGTTGGCGACGCGTTCGACGTTGGCGATCACGCGCCGGCCTTCGGCGATCACCGGCGGCATCGCCGCGAACACGTTGTCGAGGAGCACCAACTCGGCCACCGCCTTGGTCGCGGCACTTCCAGACCCCATGGCCACGCCGACGTCGGCGTCCTTCAACGCCAGCACGTCGTTGACGCCGTCGCCGGTCATGGCGACGGTGTGTCCGGCGGCTTGCAGGCCCGCCACCATGGCGCGCTTCTGTCTGGGTGTCACCCGCCCGAACAC
>CADDZP010000065.1 GCA_902812475.1 Actinomycetota bacterium
GGCGGCCTCCTCGGCGGACAGCCCGGCGACCACGCGCAGTTCGAGAAGCTCCCGGTCGGCGTCGGACAGAACGGCGAACGCCCGGCGCACGGCCGCCCGTTCCTCCTCCGTGACCAGGCCATCGGCCGGGTCCGTGTGGTCGACGTCCTCGGGAGGCGGGCCGTACCCGCGGCGACCGGCCGCCCGCTGAGCGTCGAGGACGACATGGCGGCAGATGCCGAACAGCCAGCCGTCGAAGCCCCCGCTGCCGGCCACGGGGCGGTATCGAGCGACGTTGGCGACGGCACGGGCCATGGTCTCGCTCACTGCTTCTCTGGCCGCGTCGGCGTCCAGGCGACGCAGGGCGTAGGCCAAGAGCCGCGGATAGGCGCGTCGGTACAACTCCTCCCAGGCGTCCCCGTCGGCCCCTCGGGCCCGTTCCACGAGGTCGCCGCTGTCCTGAGACGCGGCGTCACGTTTCATTGATCGTTCGAGTGTCGGCAGCGTCACACCCGGGAGTAAATGGTCCGTTGGTCGTACGACCGCGATGTCGCGGCGCCGGCGGGCTGTGACGCCGGCTGCCGAAGCAGGGGCGGTCAGGAAATGACCTGGGCGATGGCGTGGATCACGACCCCGGCCAGGCCGCCGACGACGGTGCCGTTGATCCGGATCCACTGCAGGTCACGCCCGAGCAGCAGCTCGAGCTTCCAGGCCGTCTCGCTGGCGTCCCACCGCTCGACCGTGCCGCTGATCAGGGTGGCCAGCTCCTCGTGGAAGTGCTCGACCAGGTAGGCGACGCCGTCCTGGATCATCTCCTGGGCCTTGGCCCGGAGGGCGTCGTCCTCGGACAGCCGATGCCCCAGAGCCTGGATGCCGTCGGCGATGCGGGCCCGCAGCGCCGAGTCCGGCGACCCGGCCTGTTCCCGCAGGACCTCCTTGACCTCGCCCCACAGCGACGCCGACCACTGCCGCAGCTGGGGATGCTCGAGGACCTCGGTCTTCAGCTCGTCGATGCGCGCCTGCATGTCGGGGTCGTGCTGCAGGCGGTCGATCAGCGACGCCACCCACACGTCGAACTGCTTGCGCAGCTCGTGGTTCGAGTCGTGGTTGACGTCCCGCAGCATGCGGCACACGCCGTCGAAGAGCCGGTCGAAGATGCGGTCGTCGACGGCGTCGGGCAACCACCACGGGGCTTCCTCGGCGAAGCGGGTCCGCAAGGCGTCGCGGCTCTCGTCGAGGAAGCGCTCGAGGCCGCGCAGGATGGCGTCGAACAGCTCGTGGTGGCGGTCCTCGGCCGTCATCATCTCCAGTGTCCGCCCGGCGAGCGACGCCAGCGGGAGGCGGGCGACGGCGTTCGACAGCTCCTCGTCCACCAAGCGGTGGACGTCGTCGTCGTTGATCAGATCGGCGAGCCCGACGGCGAGGTCGGCTGCTCGGCCGGACAGCTGCACGGCGTTGGCAGGATCGGACAACCACTCGGCGGCCCGCTCCACGATGCGGGCGTTGCCCACGCGCTCGGTGATGACGCCGGCGTTGAGGAAGTTCTCCTGCACGAACTCGCCAAGCGTGCGGCCGAACTCGTCCTTGCGCTCGACGATGATCGCCGTGTGGGGGATCGGGATGCTGAGCGGGCGCCGGAACAGGGCGGTGACCGCGAACCAGTCGGCGAGCCCGCCGACCATCGACGCCTCGGTCAACGCCTGCACATAGCCCCACACGCCCGTGCCCGGGGTGAACAGGGTGACGACCACGAACGCCACGGTCATGGCGACCAACATCCCGGTGGCCCGCCGCTTCATGGTGCGCAGCTGGCGGCGCCGCTCCTGCTCGCGTCGCACTGGCGGCGTCGATCCTGACGACCCGGGCACGCTGCTGATACCTGACGTCGTCCGGCCCGCCGAGGCGGGCGCCGCGTCTGCTTCTCGTGTGTGGACGTCGAGCATGGCGAACGGGTCGGACGACCCTGACCTGCTCATACCCGACCCCCGCTCAGTTCAAGCGGCGGCGCCACCCGGCGTGAACGTGACCGGCAGGTGCTTGATGCCGTTGATGAAGCCGGACAGCAAGCGGGACGGTTCGCCGGAGACCTCGATGTCGGGGATGCGCTTGAACAGCTCCCGGAACATCACTGTGATCTCGCGCCGGGCCAGGTGCGCGCCCAGGCAGAAGTGGGGGCCGGGGCCGCCGAAGCCGACGTGGGGGTTCGGGTCGCGGCGGACGTCGAATCTGAACGGGTTGTCGAAGACGTTCTCGTCGCGGTTGGCGGACCAGTAGTAGAGGATGAGCTTGTCGCCTTCGTTGACGGGGCGGCCGCCGAGCGTCGCGTCCCGAGTGGCCGTGCGCCGCATGAAGATCACCGGTGAGGCGACCCGGACTATCTCCTCGACGGCGGTGGCCGCCACGCCCTCGAAGTCGGTCATCCACGCGGCCCGCTGGTCGGGGTGGTCGGTGAGCAGCCGCATCCCGTGGCTGATGGCGTTGCGCGTGGTCTCGTTGCCCGCGACGACCAAGAGGATGAAGAACGACGCCAGCTCGGACTCGTTGAGGTGCTCACCCTCGACATTGGCGTTCACGAGGGCCGACGTGAGGTCGTCGGTGGGCTCCTTCATGCGCTGCTGGCCGAGCTCGGTGACGAGCTGGGAGAGCTCGGCGCCGGCGCTCAGCAGGGCGACGGCGATGTCGCCGCCCTCGGGGACGTATTCAGGGTCGGTGGCGCCGAGGATGACGTTCGACTTGTTGAAGACGAAGTCGTAGTCGGACTCTGGGACGCCCATCATGTCGCAGATGATCTTGAGCGGCAGGCGGGCGGCGATCTCGGTGACGAAGTCGGCCTCGCCCTTGTCGATCACTTCGTCGACGATGCGGTCGGCGGCGACCTGGACCTGGTCCTCGAAGGTCTTGATCATCTTCGGAGTGAAGGCGGTCGACACGATGCGACGCAGCCGGGCGTGACGCGGGTCGTCCATGTTGATCATCGAGCCGAAGAACTCGAGGAACGGCTCGGGCATGTCGAGCTGGCTCGTGGCCCCCTTGCCCGAGCAGAAGAGCTCGGGCTGGCGGCTGGCCTCGAGAACGTCGGCGTGGCGGGTGACGGCGTAGTAGCCGGTGAGCTCGGGGAGCTCGATGGCCGACGGCATCTCGATCTTCGGTGCGGGCATCCAGGCGAGTGGTCGCTCCTGACGAAGCGCTTTGAACGCCGCTTCCCGCTCCTCCAACGGCCGGGCCCAGAATGCGAGGTCTGACAGGTCGATGTCGTCGAGACAGATCGTGGGGTTCGCGCTCACCGATCAAGCAGCCTACGCTCCGGCCGACCACCGAGCGGGAGGGGACATGTCCGACCACAAGGACCCGACATACCGGCTGACAGACATCGTCGGGACGTCAGGCGACAGCGTGCAGCAGGCCATTCGCAACGGCGTCGCGCGTGCCGCGGAGACCGTGCGCCACATCGACTGGTTCCAGGTGTCGGAGATCCGAGGCACGGTCGTCAACGGCAACGTCGGCCAGTTCCAGGTGACGATGAAGGTCGGCTTCCTCGTCGAGGACTGAGAGGACGGAACGGCCGATCGAATGAAGGCGCTCGTCGCTTCCCCTCAGAGCGAAGGCCACATCGACGTCGTCGACGTGGACGAGCCGACTCCCCGGCCGAACCAGGCCGTCGTCGACGTCAAAGCCGTGTCGCTCAATCGCGGCGAGGTGCGCGCCCTCCAGGACGCCGAGCCCGGATGGAGACCCGGCTGGGACGTCGCCGGCGTCGTCTCGGCCGCAGCGGCAGACGGCAGCGGCTGCAAACCAGGCACCCGTGTCGTCGGCCTCGTCGGCTCAGGGGCGTGGGCGGAGCGCGTCCCGCTGTCGACTCAGATGATGGCCGAGCTGCCCGACGAGGTGAGCTTCGAGGCGGCGGCCGCGCTTCCTGTCGCCGGGCTGACCGCCCGCCGCGCCCTCGAGCTGCAGGTCGTCGACGGCCGCCGAGTGGCAATCACAGGGGCGGCGGGCGGTGTTGGCCGCTTCGCGGTCCAGCTCGCCGCCCAGAACGGCGCTCATGTGACTGCGATCGTCGGCCGGCCCGAGCGCGGCGACGGACTGGCGAACCTCGGTGCCGCCGAGGTCGTCGTCGGCGCACTCGAGGTCGATGGCGAGCCCTTCGACATGATCCTGGAGTCGGTGGGCGGCGCCAGCCTGGGCGCCGCACTGCACCGGGTAGCACCCGAGGGCGTCGTCGTCTCCTACGGCAACTCCTCGGGTCAGCCCACGACGTTCGAGGCCACCGCCTTCTACCGCAAGTCCGGCGCCCGCCTGCATGCCCTCGTGCTGTTCCCCGAGCTGCAGCGCTCGCACTCGGCCCCGACCGACCTCCGCTACCTCGCCAACCTGGTGGCCGTCGGCCACCTCGACGTCGGCCTCGACCGCGTCGTCGAATGGAGCGACCTCGGCGCCGTACGAGCGGCCATCGCCGACCTGCTGGGCCGCAACGTCAACGGCAAGGCCGTGCTGGCGATCGGCGCCTAGGTCACGTCCCCGGCTGCGCCACGGTCGTCGGCACGGTCGTGCCGCCGGTGCGGATGGAGTACACGGCAGCCAGCTCCGTCACGCTGATCAGACCGTCGCCCACTGCTCCGGTGTGGGCACCGCCCATGATCGCCCGTACGACGGATTCGACTTCGTCGTCCTCGACGATGATCTCGATCTGCAGCTTGTGGGTGACGTGCAGCTCGTAGGTCTGCCCACGCCATTCGCCCACCTTCTCGGGCGACTGCCCGTGACCGCGGACGTCCATGATCGTGAAGCCTCCGTACCCGGCCGCCTCCAACGCCGCCGAGACGGCCTCGAGGCGGTCGGGGCGGAAGACCGCTTCCACCTTCTTCATCGGCTGCCGACCTCCTCGCGCAGGCTGGCGGCTGACACCGGAGTGATGTCAGTGAGCGACGAGCCGGCATCGACCGAGCGGAACACCGGGCCCTGGGCCTCGAGGAAGTCGGGGTAGGCGAGAGCGCCCATCTCCGGCATGTCGAGCCCGGAGATCTCGGCCTCTTCGGTGCTGCGCATGCCGATCGTGTTCTTGAGGATCGTGAAGAAGACGATCGTCATCAGGCTGCAGAAGACGACGAGCACGACGACGTCGGCGAGCTGAGCGAGGAACTGGCCTCCGCCGCCGTAGAACAGGCCCTTCACGCCGCCACTGACGCCGTTGAGCCCGCCGCCGTAGGAACCGTCGGCGAAGAGTCCCACGGCCAGGACGCCCCACAGTCCGTTGGCGCCGTGCACGGCGACGGCGCCCACCGGGTCGTCGACCTTGGCCTTGCGCTCGACCCAGAGGACGGCGAAGACCACCAGTGCGCCGGCGACGAGGCCGATCACTGCCGCACCCCACGGCGCCACGAAGGCGCAGGGCGCGGTGATGGCGACCAGGCCGGCCAGGAGGCCGTTGGCCGTCATCGACGGATCGGGCTTGCCGAACAGCCGCCACATGATGAACATGCACGACAGGCAGCCGAAGGCCGAGGCGAGGATCGTGTTGGTGATCACGACGGTGAGGCGGAGATCGGTGCCCGCAAACGTCGAGCCACCGTTGAAGCCCATCCATCCCACGAGCAGGATGAACGTCCCGAGCAGCGCCATCGGCAGGTGGTGACCGGGGATGGCGCGCGGGTTGCCGTCCTTGTCGAACTTGCCGAGACGGGGCCCCAGGATCTTGGCGCCCCAGAAGGCGGCGACCCCGCCCATGGCGTGCACGACACCCGAGCCCGCGAAGTCGACGGCGCCGTGGCCCCACTTGGGCCCGAGGGTGCCGAGCTGGGACAGCCACCCGCCGCCCCACACCCAGTTGCCGTAGATCGGATAGAGGATCATCGAGGCGAACAGGCCCCACACGATGAACGAGCTGAACTTCCAGCGCTCGGCCATGGCGCCCGTGGGGATGGTCGCCGTGGCGTCCATGAACACCAGCTGGAAGAAGAAGAAGCCGAGCACCGACACGTCGTAGGCGTGGCCGCTCAAGAAGAAGCCGGAGTGGGCGAGCAGGTTCCAGCTGCCGATGTGCCACGGCGAGCCCAACGGTGTGACGCCGAGAATCTTGCTCTGGTCGACCGACCCGAACATGAGGGCGTAGCCGCAGACGAACCAGCCAACGACGCCCAAGGCGAAGATGACCATGTTCATCATCATCGTGTGGGCCGCGTTTTTCGCTCGCGTGAAGCCCGTCTCGACGAGGGCGAAGCCGGCCTGCATGAACAGCACGAGGATGCCGCCCAGCATCAACCACGTGATGTTGATCGACGTGCGGTTCTTCTCGGCCTGGGAGGCCACGTCCTGGGGCGTGGGCTGCGCCCCCTGCTGCTGGGCCTTGGCGGAGTCCTGGATGAGGTTCGTCACCTGGGTGCCTGTCTTGGACCCGTCCTTGTCGCCGTTGGCGGCCATCGCCGCGCCCCCGAGGACGCCGACGAGAACGATCGAGGCCATCCCCATCACCAGCCAGCGACCCCGTCTGCTCCCGAGCCCGGCGGGCGGCGCGCCCGTGTGCCGTCGGTACCGCCTGTACATGACAGGAAGCAGCAGGGCCAGCGTGAACACGGACATCAGCACCGGCGATCCGGACATGGGTCTCCCTTCCCTCCAGGTCGGGGAGACCGTACGAAACGTTTGTTTCACCTTTGTCGTTGCCGTGTGAACGCCGTGTTACAAGCGCGTCCGGCGGTACCGTCCCTGTTCTGATCGCCTGGTCTCGCACGGACCGCGCCGCGGGCGTGACGCTGACCGTCGGCAGTGTCGCCGCCCTCGTGTGGGCGAACGTCGACGGCAGTGCCTATGCCCACGTGTGGCGCACGGTGCCGTCGTGGTTGGCATTCGCCGACCTGCACTTCACGGCACGGCAGTGGGTCAACGACGGGCTGATGACGCTGTTCTTCGTCGGCATCGGCCTCGAGATCCGGCGCGAGGCAAGGGCTGGCGAACTGCGCTCGTGGGACCGCGCTGCTGCGCCGATGGTCGCCGCCGTCGTCGGGATGGCCGTCCCCGCGCTGCTCTACGGCGTGGTCGCCCACGGGACCGCTGGCGGCCACGGCTGGGGCATTCCCATGGCGACGGATGTCGCGTTCTCGCTCGGTGCGCTCGCCCTTCTGGCGCCGCGCGCGTCTCTGCGCCTGCGGGTGTTCCTGATGACGCTGGGCGTCGCCGACGACATCTTGTCGATCCTCGTCCTCATCGCCGTCTACAGCGCCGAGGTCAAGGGCGGCTATGTGGCCGCCGGCGTCCTCTGTCTGGTGGCGATGGCGTTGCTTCGCGCCAGTCCACGTATGCCTGTTGTGGCCGCCATCGTCTTGGGCGTAGCGGCGTGGTGGGCGTTCGGCCGGGGAGGCGTCGAGGCGGCGGTCACCGGGGTGGCGGTGGGACTGTTCGGTCTCGCTTCCCCGGTGCCGCCGGCCGACGTTCCCCACGCCGGGCCGCGCGCCTGGGAGCAGCGGCTGACGCCCGTCGTCAACCTCCTCGCCCTGCCCGTGTTCGCACTCGCCAATGCGGGCGTGGACATCGCGCATGCCGATCTCTCGTCGGGCGCCGCCCTCACGGTGTTCGTCGCTGTCCTGGTCGGGCGCGTCGTCGGCAAGCCGCTGGGGGTCTGGCTGGGGACGACGCTGGTCCCCAGCCGGTTCGCCCTTCCCGCTGAGCATCGCAGCGCCGCTCGGACCCGCCTCGGACTTGGAACGGTCGCGAGTGTCGGGTTCACGGTCTCCCTGCTCATCGCCCGGGTCGCCTTCGGCGACGGCCGGTTGGCCGACAGCGCCACGGCGGCGTTGCTCCTCAGCACAGTCGTCGCCGTCGGCGTGACGGCGCCGCTCCTTCATCAGCCAGGTTGAAGTGAGTCGCCGCCAACGGCCCAACGATCGTACGGGACGGCGACGCGGCGGGCGCCTTGTTCGTCGTGGAGGGCGCGCTGCGGGAGCTGTCGCCCCGCCGACGCCGTTCGTCTGTCGACTTGCGGGCCGGCGGATCCGGGACCGTCGCGCCCGGAGAGCTCCACGACGTCGGCAACGCGTCGACGGCGCCGGCGACGAGCATCCATGTCTATTCGCCCCCGCTGACGACGATGACCTTCTACGACGCCGCAGGCCGGGCCCCGCTGCGCACAGAAGCCGTATCGTGACCGCCGTGGCGGACCGCACGATTGACGACCTCCTCGATGAGGCGCGCCGCCGGCTGCCGCGACGGATACGGCCCGAAGACCTCGAAGGCGCCGTCGCCGCCGGGGCCCTGGTGGTCGACACGCGCAGCGAGGCGCAGCGAAGGCGTGATGGGGAGCTGCCCGGCGCCGTCGTCGTCGAGCGCAACGTACTGGAGTGGCGTCTCGACCCGGACAGCGAGCACCGCATCCCGGAGGCCAGGGACCGCGACCGGGTCGTGGTCGTCGTCTGCGACGCCGGCTACGCGTCGAGCCTCGCCGCCGCATCGCTCCAGGACCTCGGGATCCGCAATGCCACCGACCTGGCCGGCGGCTACCAGGCGTGGAAGGCGTGGGCGGTCACACAGGCTCATGGGGACTGACCGACGGCGGCTGGAACAGCCGCCGCTGCTGTCCCGTCAGTGATCGCAGCAGCGCGCGCGGCGGCTCCTTCCACAGGCCCCAGGCCAGGTGTCCGGGCGCGTACTTGAACAGGACCGCCTGGCGCTCGTAGGGCGCCGTCCAGGGGATGGTGCAGTGGGTGAGGGCCTCGGTGAAGATCAGCACCGAGCCCGCCCGCAGGGGCACCTCCTTGACCCAGTCGGCGGGGATCTCGGGTGGCAGGTGCTCGTCGGCCTTGTGGCTGCCGGGGATGCAGCCGAAGCCGCCGTGGCCGGGCTCGCTGTCGACCAGCGACCACGTCACGGTGGTGAGGCCGTTGTACATGCGCCCGCCGCGATGCAGGTAGTACTGCGAGGGGTCGAACGGTGTGCCGCCGCTGTGCAGGCCCAGGCCTGACGTGCGCGGCGACATGCGGATCCCGTAGGCGTGGTCGAGGCGCACGTGGTCGCCCACCAGCTCGCGCAGGACCGGCAGCACCGCCGGGTGGTCGAGCAGGTCCCGGAAGCCGGCGTCCCAGCGCAGGAACTCGTCGCCGAAGCGCTGGCTGCCGATGTCGGCGCCCGGTGGCAGCAGGCGCTGGGCGTGCACCATGGCCGCCAGGTGCTCGACGTCGCGCCGGGGGAGCACGTCGTCGAGCACCACGTAGCCGTTGAGGTCGAAGAAGTAGCGCTGCTGCGCCGTCAGACCGTCGGCCACCCAGCCATTGTTACGTCACTCGAGCAGCGTGTCGGCCGGGCTCACGCCTGGCGGACCGCCTCGACGCTCAGTTCGATCTTGACCTTCTTGCTGACGAGGAAGCCGCCGCTGTCGAGCACGACGTTCCAGCCCAGGTCCCAGTCCTCGCGGTTGATCTCGGTGGCGGCCGAGAAGCCGATGCGCTGGTCGCCGAAGGGCGTGTTCTCGGCGCCGTCGAACTCGGTGTGCAGCACCACCGGGCGGCTCTGTCCGCGGATGCTGAGCTCGCCGGTCACGTCCCACGTCCCGTCGCCGTTGTAGGACACGCCGGTGCTCTTGAAGGAGATGCTCGGGTGTTCCTCGGCGTGAAAGAAGTCGGGGCTGCGCAGGTGGTCGTCGCGCTTGTCGTCCGCAGAGTCGACGCTGCTGACGTCGATGTCGACCTCGACCGATGACTGCTCCGGTACATCGGCGATGGTGATCTCCCCGCCAAATTGGTTGAACCGGCCCCGCACCTTCGACAGGCCCAAGTGGCGGACGACGAACTCGACAGAGCTGTGCGAAGGATCGATGCGATACGTGCCGGGTACGGGGATCTCCAGTCCCTCGTGACTCCGGGTCAGGGTTTCGGCTGCAGTGGCCATGGATTTGCCTCCTCGTGACGCGTTCACAGAGGGACAACTCCTTGTCTCAGCAACATTATTCCAGACAACAATTCTTTCGGCGGGACGGGTACTGTTGAGACCATGGCGGAGAAACCCGACGACCGTCGCATGACGGCGTGGCGCGCCCTGCTGGCGTCCCACGCCGCCCTCCTCGACCAACTCGGCGAGGAGTTGCAGGAAGAGAAGAGCCTTCCTCTGCCGTGGTACGAGGTCCTCCTCTGGCTCAACCAGGCCCCCGAGGGGCGGCTGCGCATGGGGGAGCTGGCCGGCAGCCTCGTCCTCACGCCGTCGGGGGTCACCCGGCTCGTCGACCGCATGGAGGCCGAGGGCCTGGTCCAGCGCCAGCAGTGCCCGAGCGACCGCCGAGGCTGGCACGCGGTGATCACGCCCGCGGGCCGGGCCCGGCTCCGCGCCGCGTCCCCGGTGCACCTGCGCGGGGTGGAACGTCACTTCGGACGTCACCTCAGCGACGAGGAGGCCGACGTGCTGACCGAAGTCCTCGGCCGCATCCTCGACGACCTGCGTCCCGACACCGCCGCTCGGCTGGACGTCGGCGGGGCCAGGAACAGCTGCGCCAGCTAGGCGCTGGGAGTCGGGCGCGACGAGCTAGGACGCGGCCGGTACCCGGCCCTTGGCGTTCAGCGGGCGACGCCGGGTGCGCTTGGGGTTCTCCGGCGTCCGCTCGGCCAGCCAGCCCACGAGCTTGCCGTAGGGCATCGGGCGGGCGATCAGGAACCCCTGCGCCACGTCGCAGCCGGCCACGCGCAATCCGCTGAGCACCTCGTCGGTCTCGACGCCCTCGCCGACGACCCGCATCCGCAGGTTGTGACCCAGGTCGACGATCGAGCGCACGATGGCGGCGTGGCCGTGGTTCACGAGCATGTCGGAGACGAAGCTCTTGTCGATCTTCAGCTCGTGGACGGGGAGCTTCGACAGGTAGCCGAGTGAAGTTTGGCCCTGGCCGAAGTCATCGATGCTGACACGAACACCCGCCAGGTGGAGATTGGACAGCGACCTCGCGGCCCGCTCGGGGTCGGTGATGAGTGCGGTTTCGGTTATCTCGACGATGAGTCGGGTCGACGGCACGCCGGCCTTTTCCAGTGCGGCCGTCACTCGCCGAGCGAAGTCGAGTTTCCCGAGGCTGCGAGCCGACACGTTCACGGCGACCGCCAAGCCCTCGTTGATCTTGGCCAGCTGCTGGACATCCTCGAGCGCCGTGTCCAACGCCCAGTCGGTGAGCCTGTCGACGAGGTCTGTCTGCTCGGCGATCGGCACGAAGCTGTCGGGGTACAGCAGGCCGCGCGTCGGGTGCTGCCATCGCACGAGCGCCTCCATGGCCTCCACGCCCCCATCGGCGATGGACGTCTTGGGTTGGTAGTGGAGGACGAGCTGGCCGCCGTCGATGGCGTGGCGCAATTCGGCGACCAGCGCCAGCTTGGCGGCGTCGTAGTCATCCTGCTCGGGGTCGTAGCGGACGACGCCGGCGTGGTTCGCCTTGGCCACATACATGGCGACGTCGGCCCGCTGGAGCACGTCGTCGATGTCGGTCCCGTCGGCGGGAGCGACCACGTAGCCGATGCTGCTCTCGACCGACAGCGGCAGCCCGCTGACCTCGACCTCGCGGTCGATGACCATGCGCAACCGGACGAGGGCCTCCTCGGGATCGGTCACCGACGTGAGCACGACGCCGAACTCGTCGCCGCCGAGGCGGGCGACGGTGTCCTCGGGGCGCGTGTTCACGTCGAGCCTGCGGGCCAGTTCCGTGAGCAGGCGGTCGCCGTTGTGATGCCCGAGGGTGTCGTTGACGTCCTTGAAGCGATCGAGATCGATGATGGCGATGGCGACGGGCTCGTCCCGGCTGGCCCGTCTGAGGGCGGCGCCAGCGCGGCGGTGGAACAGCGTCCGGTTCGGCAGGTCGGTGAGATGGTCGTGCTCGGCGAGGAAGGCGTTGAAGGCCACCTCCTTGCGCAGCCCGCGGCTCATGGAGAGGGCGATGACGAGCAGGGTGAGGTACAAGGCGCCGAGCCCGACGGCGAGCTCGCGGTACTGGTTCTTGAGGGCGGTCGCCGCCTGGGTCTTCACCGGCCCGTAGGGGATGGCGACCTCGATGACGGCGACGAGCTTGGGCGTCGGACCCTTGGGGACGCGGACCCAGACACCGCGGTACACCACCACGGCTTCCTCGGTGGGCGGCTCGGTGCCGGTCGGCAGCGTCGTGACGCGCGAGGTGGTCGCTCCGTTCGCCGCGTCCTGCGCGAACTTCACGTCGTCGTCGGTCTGGAGGGGCGCCGCCCCCTGGGGCGCCTGGTTGAGGACGTCGTGCAGGTCGCTGCTCCAGAGGCGGAGTCGCAGCACCGACCCGTCGTTCAGTGCGCCGCGGAGGGGATTGGCGTTGGTGACGGCCCCGGCGTTGAGCGTGGCCTGGTCGTTGATGAGGGGGTCGATGGTCGTGTGGGCCAGCAGCGTGACCTGGTCCTCGGCGTCGGTGAGGGCCCGGTGTCGTTCCTGGGCCTTGAAGTTGACGGCCAAAGCGGCGCCGAGGACGAACACGGGGATGAGGCTTATGGCAGCGTGTACGCCGAACAGGCGCACCACCGACCGCCTGGCCCTGCCTCCGTCCCTCACTGTCCAATCATCGACCACAAGCGGCTCGTACTGGACCGCGAAACCGCCGTTGCATGCCACCAACGGAAGGAAATGTGGGCCCGACTAGTGAAACCCTCCTACGGCGTCATGGGCCGCACGGCCCATCGCGGTGGCGCTGAGGCCGAGCACGGAGGGATCGTCGGGTGAACAGGAGCACGCTGGCTCGGCGGTACGCGCCCCTCGCCGCCGCCCTGGCCGTCCAGCTCCTGATCATCATCCTCGCTCCTTCGACCGCCCAGAAGGCCACGACGGTCGCCGCCAGCGGCGCCGGCAACGGGTTCACCGCAGGCAACGACGTGACC
>CADDZP010000066.1 GCA_902812475.1 Actinomycetota bacterium
ACCTGGGCGCTCACCGTGCTGCCGCCGCTGGCGACGATCTGATCGGCGGTGATCTTCAGGGCCCCGAGCGCTGCTGCTGCGCCGATCGATCGGTTGAGCATCGACGGGACGTCTCGCTGCGCGACAGCGCCGAGCCACGCATCGAACACTTGTCGCGCCGCGGCGGACGCACCGGCCGCAGGCACGACCGTCGCAGTTGTGTTCGTCGAGGGAGACGCCGGTGGCTGGAGCGGGACATTCCCGCCGCCGGGCGCCGTGACCGGCGACGCGCCTGACCCCGACGCCAGTGCGATGGTCGTCGACGCTGCGCCGCCTGGCGACGCGTGGTGACCGGAACCGCCACCACAGGCCGCCAGCGCAAGTACGACGCCGCTCAGCGCGGCAAGAATCGCTCTTGACACCAAAACGACGTTATGTTCCCATACCGATAGTTTGTGCAGAACCGGGGGAATTGGGGAATTCCAAGGCTCTGTGCTCGTAGCCCGAGCGCGAGCACACGTGACTTTGGCCGTAACAGGCCGCGCTCAGTCGCACCACCTGTAGTTCCACGCGTCTTCTGAAAGGAACAAGGTGAAAGTCACGAGACACTCGCTGCTCAAAAAGGCCGCGGTCGGCGCGGCGCTCATCCTGCCAGCCGGCACGGCACCAACCCTCTTCGCGTCAGACACCGGCGGCGCACGCCGCCGGTGTCTGCGTCGGCGTCGGAACCGACCCGCTGCCCAGCTATCCGTGTCCGAACCCGGATCCAGCCGGCAACGTGTTCGACATCAACGTCTTCGCCGCCCAGCCGTGTGAGGGCGAGCCAGACGGTGCCGGCCAGACCGGCGTGTCGGTGGGTTCGTGCGCGGCCGGCGTGGACGCTTGGGCGGACCTCTCCAATCCCACCGGTCCGCAGGGCGAGCTCGAGGTGTCGGCAGCCAACACGTCGAGCGGCATCTCCTCGAACGGCAACCCTGAGTAACTGACCGTCCGGCGGGGTGGCGATCTCGCTGGGGATCGTCACCCCGCCAACATCAAATCGCGCGTCGATAGGGGCACGGATGTACCGCAGGACTCCTCGTTGGGGAAGGAAGAAGCTGGCGATCGTGGCGGCCGCCGTGGCCGCCCTCGTCGCTCTGCCGCTCACTGGCGCGCTGGGATCGTCGTCGACGACGTCCACCACTGCGCCTGCGCCCGGCGCCAACCCGGCCGACTGTCCGGGTGGCACGCTCGCCACACACGCTCCCATCGTTATCAACACCGATGCCGACTGGACGGCCGCCAACGGTGTCACCGGCGGCTCCGGCGCGTCCGGCGATCCGTACGTGATCAGCTGCTGGGCGATCACGGGCATCGACAGCCCGAGCTCGGCGGGGATCAAGATTGCACAAGCGGCAGGCGACAAGGCCTTCACGATTCGCGACATCCAGGTGACCGGCACGGACGCTTCGCGGAATACGGGCGTGGAGCTGGGGAGTCCATCGATCGCAACGGTCACCCAGACCACGATCTCGACGTACTCCACAGGCATCCACTACTCCGCGGGGCAGATGACCTTCACCAACAACCGGCTGAGCGGGAACACCAACGGCGTTTCGGGGACGGCGATCGCGCAGACGCTGAACGCGAGCGGCAACTACGGCGCCGGCAACACTCAAACCTGCATGTACTTCCAGGCCTCCACCACCGGTCAGGTGACGAACAACACGTGCACCAACAACAGCGGCAGCGGTTTCACCCTTACCAGCAGCGCAGACGCGGCGCATTTCGTCGCTAGCGGCAACATCTCCGAGGGCAACGGTGGCGCCGGCTACATAGCGGCGAGCCACGCGACGCTTCGCGGCAACACCGCCCGGGGCAACAATTACGGGATCGCTGCGAATGGCCCCGGGCTGGTCGTGGACGGCAACGTCGTCGAGGCAAACAAGAGCGGCGGCATCGACGTCACGGGCGCCGCCTATTCGACGATCAGCAACAACGTCATCTCGAACAACGGTGGGCCCGGCATCACCGCCAATCCTGCGAATGTGAACGGTTTCCTGGGTTCGGACGACACGATCGTCGGCAACCACATCGGCGGCAATCCATACGGCATCGTGTTCTTCGGCCCCCAGCCAGCCAACCTCGTGCAGCAGACCGATTGGACCGACGGCGCCCAGTCCATTACTGACTTCGCCGACCAGAACACCGTTGTCGACGCCGGCTCCGCCAAGCGGGCCGACACCAGCCAGCCCGTTCTCTTCAGCGACTACGTCGCCCGCGCCACCCTCAGCCCCGGTACGCCACCTCCGACCGTTCCGGGTGTGGGCACGGGACCGCCGCCGCCCAATCCCCAACCCGGCGTGATCACCGGCATCAGCTGGAACTTCGGCGACGGTTCGGCACCCGTGTCGGTAAGCGACCCAACCCAGGGGCACGGGCCGGCGCCGCAGGTGTCGCACACCTACAAGAACCCGGGCACCTACACCGCCACGCTGACGGTCACGGGCAACTCCGCTGGCATGCAGGTGACCCTGTCGGACAGCACCCCCGTCTCCATCGCAAAGCCCGTCCCGCCAGCGCAGCTGAACGCGGTCTGCGGGCAGCGGCCCGGGTCGGGGTCGGTGCCGGACGGGGCGAGCTGGGGGAGCCTCGGGAACGGACCGGCCCGATCGTTCTGCACCCCCAAGTCCGGCATCACCGCAGCCAATGTGTCCCAGCTGGTGCCACAGTGGCATTTCCCGACGGTCGCGTCGGTGTCGGCCTCCCCGGCGGAGGCCACCGTCAACGGCCAGAAGATGATCTTCGACGGCGACTACGACGGGATGTTCTACGCGGTGAACGCCTCATCCGGGCTGCCGGTCTGGTCGGCGTGCCTCGTCGATCAGCCGCCGTTACCGGCGCCAGCGTGTGACGTGGCGTTCCCGTCCAACCCCAAGAACCAGGTCGACTACGGGGCGATCGTGGCCTCCCCGGCGGTGGCGCCCGTGGGCTCGAAGCCGTGGGTGTTCGAGGCGGCCACCGACCACATGTGGGCGCTGGATGCGGCCACCGGAAAGGTGCAGTGGAGCTTCAACGCCGCCGGGCACTCCGGCTATCCCAGCTACGAGATCGAAGGCTCTCCGATCGTGGTGCCGACCAAGGCGGCGCCGAGCGGTCAGGCGGTGCTGTTCTCTATCGACTGCAACGGGATCTTCTCCCAGGGTGATCTGTGCGCGAAACCGGGTGGGGTCTACGCAGTCGACGCCGCCAGCGGCGGGCTGCTGTGGTTCTTCGATCCGATCAACGGCGTCTCCTACGGGCCGGGCATCACTCCCGGCTTCCCCACCGGCGTGACGAGCTTCGGCCCGACCGACGACGTCCCCTACGGCGCACCGGCGAAGGCCGCGGTCGCCGGCTCGGAATCCTGCGGCGGGGTGTGGGCGTCTCAGGCCGTCGACCTGAAGCTCGGGCTGGTGTTCGGCTCCGACGCCGACTGCCTGCAGTCCCCGATGAGCAGCCCCTACTACGAGGCCGCCTTCGCGTTGAACCTGGCCACCGGGGCGCCGGTCTGGCACTACCAGCCCCGGATTCGCGACGACGACGACATGGACTTCGGGTCAGCCCCCAACGTCTATTCGATCAACACGGCCCACGGCCCGCAGGACGTCGTCGGGTACGGCTCCAAGGACGGCACCTACACCGTCTTCGACGCGGCCAAGGGCACCCTGCTGTGGTCCGACAAGCTCACCGTCGGCGGGAACTTCGGCGGGTTCTACAACACCGTCACCGACGGCACGCGCATCTACCTGACCTCCGCCCTCGGCACCGCCTCGGGGACGACAGTGTCCGCCGGCGACGAGACCACCAAGGGTCGGGTGTGGGCGATCGACGCGACCACCGGCGCCATCGACTGGGTGCAAGACGCGGGCACCCCCACCCTCGGGCAGAACGCGGTCATCCCCGGGGTGTACTTCGCCTCGAGCCTCGACCACGCCATCCACGCCTACGCCACCGACACCGGGAGCCCGCTCGCCGTCCTGCCGGTCGGCGGGGCGGACTCCTCCGCCCCGGCGATCGTCGGTGACCAGCTGTTCAGCGGCGCCGGCACCGGGGCCACCTGGCGCTCGGCCGTCGGCACCTGCCTCGATCCAATCAACGCGTTCGGGGAGTGCGAGACGGCCTCGGCGGTCCTCACCGCCCCCGCACCAATCCCCATCGGCGAGTACGGCCAGGGCATCTGGGCCTTCTGCCTGGCAACCGATCCCGCCTGCCAGACGAACAGGGCGAATATGTAGCCATGCCCACCCGGCACGAGGAACACCTGGAGGACACGCGTCGGGGCATCGCCGACGCGGCACGCGAGCTGTTCACAGAGCAGGGGTACGCAGCCACGTCGATCGAGGAGATCGTCGCTCGCGCCCGCGTCACCAAAGGCGCCATGTACCACCACTTCGGCTCCAAAGAAGAAGTGTTCCGCTTGGTGCTCGACGCCGTCGAGTCCGAGTTCATCAATCGCTTGGCCGCGGCCGGCATGCCGGGTGACGACGTGTGGACCGAGATCGAGAACGGCGTACAGGCCTTCCTCGACGTGGCCCTCGAGCCCGACGTCCAGCAGATTGTGCTCATCGACGGGCCGGCCGTGCTGGGCTGGCAGGAGTGGCGGGCGGTCGAGGCGCGCTACGGGTTCGGGCTCCTGCGCAAGTTCCTAGGGCGGGCGATGGACGCCGGCTTTCTGCCGCCCCAGCCGCTCGAGCCGCTGGTCCACTTGCTCGCCGGCGCCCTCAACGAGGCGACCATCGCCATCGCCCACGCCGACGACCGCCCGCGCGCCCGAGCCGAGGTCGGCGAAGCGGTGGCGTGGGTCCTCGGCAACCTCGGCAAGCGTCCGCCCGCTTCGACGTCGCGCCCGGCCCCCGACCTTTCTTCAGCCCTCCGCGGGTGGCCCTCGTAGCTCGACGCGAGAACCGGGGAATGGCCGCCGACATCGCCATCGTCGACACCATGATCGGGTTCCCGTCGCCCCAACATGAAGGAGACGACGTAGGGCACTCCACCTCGACCCCGGCGGCCTTGCCGCCGCGCGATTGGTCGGACGCGTAGCCGCTTCCTTGCGCGAGCACGACAGATCGCCCGCTCGGTGCGCCCTTCGCGTCGTACCGCCGCGCACAGAAGGACGCCGAAGATCAATGGCCTCCGCTCTCCCAGCGCCGACCGGGACGCGCCCACTCAGTCGCTTCTCGCCCACGTCGTTCGCGACCTTGTCCGGTGCCTCCGGACGCGGGTCCGGCACGGCACCGACCACGCCCCTAATCGAGACATGCACCCGTCCTCCGAGATACGGCTGTCTGCCTGTCGGCGCACACCCCCTTGGCGCTTCCGAAGCCGAGCCTGTCTCGTCTCGTTTGCCCATCCCTCCAGCCCTCGCCGCCAGGCGTTGTCGACACACGACGCTCATGGCACTCGAGCGCCCTTCACTCGACCCCCAGCTGGCCCGCTGCTGTCCTCGTCATTGCTCGCCACCCTCAAGGCTGTCCTCGTCGAGTCCTGCGCGTCCCGACCCCCTTCTCTCGACTCCGACGATGACATCAGTTCCGTCCTGATAGCCGCGCTCGAGCTGCCAATTCGGAACTGCGTTGACGACGATCACATCTGGCTTGCCGCGCTCGCCCTTCACCTGAAGCTCGATTCTTTTGGCGAACCTTCCTTTACAAATGGCCTCCGTGCTTCCAGGTCGCTCCGCGACCTTCCAGCCCTACGGCATACACTTGCACTCCCCAGTGCGCGTCAACGCGTAAACGCATCTCGGAGAGTGCAAGTGTGTGCCGCCGGTGGAGGGCGTCGTAGCGCAGCGGAGACGACCGGAGCCGGAGGCCTCTCTTGAAATGGACCGTCTGCCGCGTAGATCGAGCGTCAGAGCAACGGCCGGCACGACAACGCGGATGCGATCGTCTTCGAGCAGCTTGATCTGATGTCGGACGCAGCGGTCAGGGGCCGACGCCGGCATCGAGTCGGAGTCGATGAAGGGCGTGCAGGAGCTGGGACGAGGACAGAGTCGGGGAAGAAGGCGGGGTCGTCGGTGCCGGCGGTCTGAAAGCAGTGAGCGTCGTCTTCGGACACAGCGGCCGTCGACAGAGAGTCCTGAGCAGATGGCGAACATGGCTCGCGGGGTCGGGCCTTCGGAACCGTGTGTAGCTGCCGCAACGTTTAGGGCTGCGCGCAGTGGCCCAGGTGCTGTGCGCTACAGGCCCGCGATCGGTGTCGTGACCGACCCGTGTCCGGCGGCACCAGACCCGGTGGACACGACATTGGGCTAGCAGATACCGAGTGTGTGCCCCACACCGGCGCGGCTCGGCGCCGGCAACCTCCGGTTCTTCTGTGCGGCGCCGTACGACGCGAGCGCGCTCCCGAGCGGGCGATCTGTCGTGCTTGGCGGAGGAAGCGCGGAAGCGTCGGTCGCCGAGAACGGACGCCTTCAGAGCCGGCGCTAACGGTCGGTGGTGCTCCGGCAACGGTCGGGTCGGTGCTGGACAACTGGAGTACGCACGCGTCGGTCGGCCTGGGTCGAACGCGGCGGCTACCGCCGCGCTCACGCGGCGAGTTCTTGGCCGTCGATCCGGGCGCGCCACTCGCGCCACGTGAGCCAGACGACGAAGGCGTCGAACAGCGTCAAGAGCGCCAGGGCGACACTGAATCGGTACGCAAGCCGGTAGGACTGGTAGACGATGAAGGCCCCGAGCAGCGCTATCAGCCCCGGGTAGGCCCACAGGCGCCGTTGCAGGACCGCAACCACGAGGACCAGTTTGGCGACGCCGTGGCTGAGCAGATAGATGGCCGCGAAGAGCTTTGTCCCATGGGTCAGGTGCTGGGTGGAGCGCAGCAGGTGGCGGGCAAAGAAGTCGTGGGGGTCCTCGGAGAGCTCGTGTTGGGTGAGGGTGCGAGCGATCTGGCTCAGGGTGGCAGGCCGGACGAACAGGAGGACCAGCCCGCCGATCGTCTCGAGGGCGCCGTCGATGCCCTTGAGGGCCACGCTGACCTTGAAGGTGTCGTCGAGCCGCCGCGAGACGCCCCTCGGCCTCCGAGTCACCGCTATCAGCCGAGCAGCCGGGCGATGACACTGGGCTCACCGGGCCAGGCGTCCAACAGGACGTCGCGAGGGACCCGGCGGGCCGCGTAGCGCATGACCAGGGCGAACACGACAATGTCGTCGAGGGGCCCGATGACGGGCAGGAACTCGGGGATCAGGTCGATGGGCGAGAGGACCCACAGGCCGGCGCAGGCGATGGCGACCTTGGCGCGGCGGGGAACGGCCGGATGGTGCGGAGACGCCGAATGGTCGTGAGGCAGTTCGGGAGGAACCCCGCGAGTTCTTTGACGGCCCCGGGCGGCAGTCGCCGAGCCAGCAGTACCAGGAGGGTCCAGGAGGCCAAGAGGAAAGCCACGGCAACGAGGAGCCAGCGAACCCAGTGCATGTGTGCCCAACTTAGGCAGGGCGCCATGCCCGGAAGCGCTCTTGAAGGGCTGCAACGGAGCGGACCGTGCGCCCGTCGCGGACCCTCGGCCGCGAGAATGAGGTCCCGGAGGAGGAGCGATGCACCTGCTTGGCGACACCCAGAGCTGGGATCCGTTCCCGGACGCCCGCCGATTCGACGACACGATGGACCGCCGTGATGCGCACCGCGCCATCGGCGTCTCCGCCCTCGGCCTCGGCCTCACGGGCCTCATCGAACTCGGGATCGCTCTCATCAGCGGCTCGGTCGGGTTACTGGGCGACGCCCTCCACAACCTCTCGGACGTATCGACGTCACTTGTTGTGTTTGTCGGCTTGCGTGTCTCCAAGCGCCCCGCCAGTGCGTCGAACCCCTACGGCTACGAGCGAGCCGAGGACATAGCAGGGCTCGGCGTGGCCCTGGTCATCTGGATCAGCGCCGCGTTTGCGGGAACGGTCAGCGTCCACAAGCTGCTTGTGTCTGGGGCGACTTCCCATGTCGACCTCGGCATCGCGGCCGCTGCAATCGGGATCGTGGGCAATCAGCTCGTCGCTCGCTACAAGCTCCGCGTCGGTCGGCGTATTCAGTCGGCCACGCTCATTGCCGATGCCCAGCACTCCTGGCTCGATGCCCTGTCCTCCGCCGGAGCGCTGCTCGGCCTTGTGGGCGTCCTTGCCGGGCATCGCTGGGCCGACGGCGTGGCTGGACTGGTTGTCACGGGCTTCATCATCCATGTCGGCTGGCAAGTCACGGCCGATCTCGTTGCACACCTCATGGACGCCGTCGACCCCGCCATGGTTGCCGCCGCCGAGGATGCGGTGCTCGCTCGAACCGGCATCGCCCATGCTCACATTCGCGGCCGGTGGATGGGACGCTCGCTCATTACTGAGGTGGAGGGGTTCGTCCCCCCGACAGCGACCCTCGAGGAGGCCACCGCGCTCAGCGCTGAGGTCGAGGAGGCGGTGGTCGTCGCCGTGCCCGAGAGTCGCGCGGTCCTGTGGTACCCGCGGCCGCTACACGAGCCAGCGGCATAGCCGCTACCAGCACTTGTCACCGCCTCGGATCGCCAGCGTCGGCGGTCCGCCCTGACTGCCCCGGCGCAGCACGCGTCCGGCTTCCGGCGGTCGGGGGCGAGGTCGGGCAGGCGAGCGCGGTCGGGATTATGGGCGGCGTCCACGTTGCTAGGGCCGAGCGCGTAACGGGCGCTCTGTCGTGCTTGCGCGAAGAAGCATCGGCGCATCGCCGAGAGGCTGAAGACGCGGCCCACCGACTCGGTTCGGGGCTGGCCGACGCTCAACCGCACTCAGGATGAGTGGCGGTCGAAGAAGTCCAGGATCGCCTTGTTCACCACCGGTGCGTTGTCCTCGTGCATGAAATGGGAGGCGTTCGGGATGACGACCCGCTCGACGTCTGGGAGCAACGCTTCCAAGCGATCCATGAGGTGCCTCATGGATGGGGCGGTGTGTTGTCCGATGACGATCAATGTCGGCACCTGCATTCTGCGCAGGTCGGAATCGGCGAGCGGGGGGAGGGTGCCCGTGAGCAGCTGCTGCTTTATCGGAGTGACGTTCGCCCTCATCTGATCGACACGCGACGCGGAGAGGCGGTCGAAGAACTCGGCCCCACCAAGGACCCCTCGAGCGAAGGTGATCATTCCTCCTTCATCGTCACCAAGGCGGAACGATCGCTCGGCGGGAATCATGACCGTCATGCCATACCGCATCATGCTAAGCGCGGTGCGTGGCCGGCGGACGAGGAGGCGCAAGAGCTCCCCGGGCCGAGGCGGCGTGCTCATCAATAGCGGGATGACCGGCGGCTCTTCGAGGACCAGGGTGCGAACAGCATCCGGCGCTTGTATCGCCGCCAGGAGGCTTATGTAGGCCCCGGAGGAGTTCCCTACGAGGTGGGCAGGAGCGGCATTAACGGCTTGGAGGAACGACAACAGGTCATCGACATGTCGCGGCCACGTGTAGTCCGCTCCGGGCGCACCCTCCTCGTTCGGCCGGAAGAACCGACGGCTGTAGGCAACAGCGCGATGGTTGGGGCCAAACGCCACCAGCTGCCTTTCCCAGGTTCTCAGATCACTGATGTCGCCGTGGAGGAAGACGACGGGTTCGCCGTCGCCCACCTCCCGATACGCGAGCGTGGCGCCGTTGACGGCAGCTGCCTGTACGGCATCAAAGGGCTCAGTCGTGATGCCGGAGTCTGATAGGCGCAGCTGGTGAAGTCAACGGACGTGAGCACGTCAGTCGACCGGCCGGACCGCGGGTTGCGTTGCCTCGACGAAGCGCCCCAGAAGCGCGCCCGAGGAACGCGGCGCGCGCTATTGCTTGAATATGCCGAGAGTCGAGTGGTTATCGCCACCGCGTTCCCGCTCGATATCACTCCTGAAGTCAGGCTCCGGGCAGGTCGACCCCGGCCCCGTCGCCGTCCTTCTGTTGCCCCTCTGACGCGGAAGACCGCGCCCCCGACCGGGCGCTCGGGCGCGGTCGCGGAAAGAAGCGCCACCCTCCATAGCGGTGATGAGGATGGCGCTGCCCGGTCCTGTCGCGAGTGTCGTTCTGCCGGCAAGTCGGTGGGTTCGTCGGCCTGCGGCGTCACCGAGCGGGCTAGCACGCTTGAGGAGGCCCGACCGACCCGGAAGGAACGAGCACCTCTTTCCTCGCGTGGGGACGCGAGAATGACGTCTCCGGAGGGGGAGCGATGCACCTGCTTGGAGACACTCAGACGTGGGACCCGTTCCCCGATACCCGCCGATTCAACGACAGGATGGACCGCCGTGATGCGCACCGCGCCATCGGCATCTCCGCCCTCGGCCTCGGCCTCACGGGCCTCATCGAACTTGGGATCGCTCTGGTGACCGGCTCTGTGGGGTTGCTGGGTGACGCGCTGCACAATCTCTCGGACGTGTCGACGTCACTCGTCGTGTTCGTCGGCTTGCGTGTGTCCAGGCGTGCTGCCAGCGCGTCGAACCCCTACGGCTACGAGCGGGCGGAGGACATAGCGGGCCTCGGCGTCGCCCTGGTCATCTGGGTCAGCGCCGCGTTCGCAGGAGCGGTCAGTGTCCGCAAGCTGCTCGTGTCGGGGGGAACGTCCCACGTCGGCCTCGGCATCGTCGCCGCTGCGGTTGGGATCGTGGGCAACCAGCTCGTCGCTCGCTACAAGCTCCGCGTCGGTCGGCGCATTCAGTCCGCCACGCTCGTCGCCGATGCCCAACACTCCTGGCTCGACGCCGTTTCCTCTGCCGGCGCACTGCTCGGCCTTGTCGGCGTCCTTGCCGGTTATCGCTGGGCGGACGGCGTGGCTGGCCTGGTCGTGACCGGCTTCATCGTTCATGTCGGTTGGCGAGTGACGCGTATCGGAATCCCTGACATCCACGTTGGTATGTGTCCTTCGAGCTGCTCACCGAGCGGCCGTTCGGGGCGCCCTCACCAGAGGAACCAGCGGACCACCGTCGGCCAGTTCCCCTGACCGACGCTGGGTGGCGGTCACCGCCACCCCTCCCCGGTTGCGTCCTCGCCGGCATTTGGCGTCGTGACTAAGGGTTGTGAATCGTACGCAGTAGTCGTGGGAGGAGACGCATGTCGTTCTTGGACATGCACGCGCGCACACCCAGATGCTCCGCGGCGACCTGGACCCGCTTATCGGGGTAGGCGGTCAACAGCGCCACGGCCTGGTCGGGGTCTTCGGCGAGGATCCGTCTCGCGGCCTCTAGGCCAGTCATCTTCGGCATCCGTTGGTCGAGGAGCACGACGTCGGGCCGGATGTCGTGCCACTTGGCGATGGCATCGGCGCCGTCCACGGCCTCACCCGCCACCGACAACCCCGCATCGGTCAGGTCGATGGTCGCCTTGACGAGTGCCCGCATGTCCTCCTCGTCGTCGACCACCAGGACGCGGAGCGCGTCGAGCGCCCGTGAGGCCCCAGCCACGAGTCCGACGGTAGGAGCGGCGGCGGCAAACGGCCAGACCGTGACATGTCATCGCCAGTGGCGGTGCCCGGCCCGGCCCGGTGTGGACCACGCTCAGGCAGGCCGGTTCCGGGGCCCGCGCCGGCCCAGTAGGGCCCGCCGCGCCCTCTTGCGGGTAGGAGATTGGGTGGCCGCTGGCACCGCGCGGTCGCTGTCCCCAGCACGACGCGTGTGTGCCAGCGGCCAGAGTCTCGGCCGTCAGGGTTCGGAATCAGAGCGGCAAACCCCCGTTGCCGGTTTCGGCATCCTCGGCACGGGAAGGTGTCCTCGTAGTAGTCCAGCTTGGGGTGCGCCGATGGCAGAGGACCGCCGTCTTCGGGTTCTGTTAGTGGATGACGAGCCGGACATGCTCTACCTCCTCCAAGCCGTCGTGGAGGCCACGTCCTGGGAAGTTGTCGGGCGAGCGACCAACGGCCCCGATGCCATACGCCTGGCCGAGCGCATCGAGCCGGACCTCGCGGTGGTCGATTACCGCATGCCCGGCGAGAACGGCCTCGAAGTGGCTGGCCGCCTCAAGGGCCTTCATCCCCACACCACAGTGGTGATCTTCAGCGCCATGCCCGTCGAGGCGGAGGTCTTGGCCTCGCCTGCCGTGGACCGCTTCGTCCGCAAGGGCGACCTGCGACTCCTGCGTCAGAGCCTCGACGAGATCTATTCCGAACGCCATGGCGCAACGGGTCAGCCGCCCTAATTCGGCGGGGCTAGGGTCAGGCTGCCGGGGTGCTCCATCCATTCGCCGCTGCCTGCCCGTTGAAGCTCGTTTCTTGCAGGGAGGACAAGTGGCCAAGGATGCAGGGCAGGACCGAGCGCTGACGTGTTGGCACTGTGGGGCCAAGGTGTCGCTTCGGCGGGTCTTGGTGCTCGACGGGCACCGAACCGTCGTGTGTCCCGAGTGCCAGAAGACCAATTCGCTGGAGCCGCCCAAGTAATGAGCGCAGGGGCACACCTACCGTTGACCCATGGAGGCACCTGAGCATCCCTGTGCCATCTGTGGGGTCCTCACTCGTGACGGACTCTTCCGTCCCACCATCGACGACGAGAGGTACCGGCCGGGCCCGCCCGCGCCGCTGTGCGACGTACACAAGACAAAGTTCCTTCGTGGCGGCATGAAGTTCCCGGCGTGGTGTGTTGGATGCCGGGCTTGGCGCGGGGCCGACCACATCCACGACGACAAGGTGCGCGGCGGCAAGAGGTCACGACCGAAGACCTGACGTCGAAGCCTTGGCTTGTCCGCCAGGGTTGCCGCGGAACCCGGGGCGGTTCACGATGTCGTCCGCGAATTCGTCGTTATGGGCGGGAGCCACATCCCGACACGCGAGCGCGTGACGGGCGATCTGTTGCGCTCGCGCAAGGAAGCAGCGACGTCCGGCTACGACGAAATAGTCGTCGCCAAGCCGGCG
>CADDZP010000067.1 GCA_902812475.1 Actinomycetota bacterium
GTGCTCGGCAAGGCGCCGCCCGACGCCAACGTCCACCCCGCCCTGGAGCTCGAGGGTGACCCGGCCGACGTGCTCGACGAACTGGGCCGGCGGGGGATCGTGCAGGCCATGGTCGAGGGAGGACCGACGGTGGCGGGCGCCTTCCACCGGGCCGGTCTGGTCGACCGCTACGTGATCTACCTGGCGCCCGTGCTGTTCGGCGGTGACGACGGGCGGGCCATGTTCAACGGCCCCGGGGCGGCCACCATCGCCGACGTCTGGCGGGGGACGATCGAGTCCGTCGAACGCCTCGGCGACGACATCCGCCTGGAGCTGAGCAACTGATGTTCACGGGGATCGTGGAGGAGCTGGGCACGGTGAAGGCGCGAGAGGGCGGACGCTTCACGTTCGGTGCAACCGTCGTTCTCGAGGACCTCAAGATCGGCGACTCGGTGGCGGTGAACGGCTGCTGCCTCACCGTCGTCGAGGTCGGCGAGGGATGGTGGAAGGCCGACGCCGTGGAGGAGACGCTGTTCCGTACGGACCTGGCCGACCTCCGACCCGGTGATCCGGTGAACCTCGAGCGCCCGGTAAGGCTGGCCGACCGCCTCGGCGGCCACATCGTGCAGGGCCACGTCGACGCCGTGGGCGAGATCGTCGTGCGTGCGCCCAACCTTCGCGTCAGAGCGCCGAAGGAGCTCCTGCGCTACGTCGTCAGCAAGGGCTCGATCACCGTCGACGGCTGCAGCCTGACCGTCGTCGACGTCTTCGACGACGGCTTCTCGGTCGCCGTCATCCCCCACACCGCAGAGGTGACCACGCTGGGCCGCAAAGGCGCCGGCGACCCGGTCAACCTCGAGGTCGATCTGGTCGCCAAATATGTAGAGCGCCTTGTGATCAAGGAGAATTGAGTCATGCCGTTCGCTGACATCGAGGACGCCATCGCCGCCATCGGCGCGGGCGAGATGGTGGTCGTGGTCGACGACGCCGACCGCGAGAACGAGGGCGACCTCGTCATGGCCGCCGAGTACGCCACGCCAGACAAGATCGCCTTCTTCTTGAACCACACCTCGGGCGTCATCTGCGCGCCCCTCACCGGGGACCGCCTCGACGCCCTCGACCTTCCGCCGATGGTGCAGGAGAACACCGAGAGCCAGCGCACGGCGTTCACGGTCTCCGTCGACTACAGGCACGGCACGACCACCGGCATCTCCGCCGGCGACCGGGCCGCCACCATCGCCGCCCTCATCGATCCCGCCACCAGGCCCGGCGACCTCGCCCGCCCCGGCCACACGTTCCCCCTGCGCTACCGGGAAGGAGGCGTCCTCAAGCGCGGTGGCCACACGGAGGCGACGGTCGACCTGGCCCGCATGGCCGGTCTGTATCCCGCCGGCGTGCTCTGCGAGATCGTCAGCGAGGACAAGACCGGCATGGCCCGTCTGGAAGAGCTGGAGAAGTTCGCCGCCAAGCACGGCCTCCTCCTGATCTCGATCGCCGATCTCATCCGCTACCGCCGCCAGCGGGAGAAGCTGGTCAAGCGGGTAGGGGAGGCGCGCATTCCGACCGCATGGGGCGACTTCACCTGCTACGCCTACGAGTCGCTCCTCGACGG
The DNA here is from genome assembly GCA_902812475.1 of Actinomycetota bacterium. Classification (GTDB taxonomy): domain Bacteria; phylum Actinomycetota; class Acidimicrobiia; order Acidimicrobiales; family AC-14; genus CADDZP01. The sequence continues at coordinate 1,592 of CADDZP010000067.1, forward strand.
CGAAACCCACCTGGCGTTGGTGAAGGGGGCCGTGCAGGGCGAGGACGACGTGCTCGTGCGGGTGCACAGCGAGTGCCTCACGGGCGACGTGTTCGGCTCGCTGCGCTGTGACTGCGGACCGCAGCTGGAGGCCGCGCTGCGCCAGGTCGACGCCGCCGGCCTCGGTGTGGTCGTCTACCTGCGCGGCCACGAGGGCCGCGGCATCGGCATCGGCCACAAGCTGCGCGCCTACAGCCTGCAAGAGCAGGGGTACGACACGATCGACGCCAACCTGCAGCTCGGCCTGCCGGCCGACAGCCGCGAGTACGGCATCGGCGCCCAGATCCTCGTCGACCTGGGCATCACCACCATGCGCCTGCTGACCAACAACCCCGCTAAGTACGGCGGCCTGGAGGGCTTCGGGCTCGAGATCGTCGAGCGGGTCCCGCTGCAATCCGTGCCCAACCCCGAGAACATCGGCTACCTGCGCACCAAGAAGACGCGCATGGGCCACCTCCTGGAGGGCCTCGATGACTGACTTCAGCGTCAACGCGAACTACAGCGGTCGCCTTCGCGGCGACGGCCTGCGCGTGGCCATCGCCGCCGGCCGGTTCAACGACTTCATCACCGAGCGCCTGCTGGCCGGCGCCACCGACGGCCTCGTCCGCCACGGCGTCGACGGAGGATCGATCACGGTGGCGTGGGCGCCCGGCGCCTTCGAGCTGCCGCTCGTCGCCCAGCGCCTGGCGTCGTCGGGCGAGTTCGACGCCGTCATCTGCCTCGGCGCCGTGATCCGCGGCGCGACCGGCCACTACGAGCACGTCGCCGGCCAGTGCGCGGCCGGCATCGAGCGCGTCCAGCTCGACACCGGGGTGCCGGTGATCTTCGGCGTGCTGACAACCGAGAACGTCGAGCAAGCCGTCGAGCGGGCCGGCACGAAGGCCGGCAACAAAGGCTTCGAGTCGGCGATGACCGCCATCGAGATGGTCGACCTCCTGCGCCAGCTCCCCAAGCCGCCCGGCTAGCCCGCTCCTCGACGCCGGTACCGTCTACTTCGTGCTCAAGCTGGTCCTGCCCAAGGGGTCGCTCGAACGCGCCACCTTGGAGCTTTTCGAGGCTGCCGACCTTGCCGTGTCGCGCTCGTCGGGCGTCGACTACCGGCCGAGCATCGACGATCCACGCGTCGACGAGGTCCGCATTCTGCGTCCCCAGGAGATCCCCCGCTACGTCGCCGAGGGCCGCTTCGATCTCGGCATCACGGGCCGGGACTGGATCGAGGAGACGTCGAGCGATGTGGTGTCGCTCGGCCAGCTGCACTACTCGAAGGCGACGGCACGCCCGATCCGCATGGTGCTGGCTGTACCAGACGAGTCGCCGTTCCAGCGCGTGGAGGATCTCCCCGCCGGCGTGCGTGTCTCCACCGAGTACCCGGAGCTGACCCGCCGCTTCTTCGAGAAGCGCGGCGTGGACGCCCGCGTGGAGCTTTCCTACGGCGCCACCGAGGCCAAGGTGCCCGACATCGTCGACCTCATCGTCGAGATCACCGAGACGGGCTCGGCGCTCCGGGCCGCCGGTCTGCGGATCCTCGAGACGATCCTGGTCTCGTTCACCGAGCTGATCGCCAACCGAGAGTCGTATGACGACCCCGTCAAGCGGCACGCCATGTCCCAGCTGCAGACGCTGCTGGAAGGGACGCTCGAGGCGCGTGGCCGGGTGCTGGTCAAGCTGAACGTCGGGGAGGCCGACCTCGACAAGGTCATCGAGGTGCTGCCGGCGATGAAGTCACCGACGGTGTCGAAGCTGTTCAGGGAGTCGGCGTATGCCGTCGAGGCCGTCGTGCCGAAGGCCGACATCAACACGCTCATTCCCGCCCTCAAGGACCACGGCGCCAGCGACATCATCGAGCTCCCGATCACGAAGATCGTGCATTGAGAGGGACGGTCGCAGAGTTCGAAGACGACAAGGGGTTCGGCACGGTGCGGGCCGAGGACGGCCGGGAGCTGTTCTTCCATTGCACCCAGATCGCCGACGGCACGCGCACCATCGCAGTCGGCGTCGACGTGGAGTTCGAGGTCGTCCCCGGCCACAACGGCCGCTGGGAGGCGGCCAATGTTGCTCAGCTTTCCGACTGACCCTCCGGCGTCGGCGGGGCTTGGCCACCGGCGGCCTTCAGCTGCACGTAGGCCAGGCGGATCTGCGCGAGCGCGTCCCGCAGCGCGTCCTCATCGGGACCGAGGCGGTTGCCCAGTGTCTCGACGATCGCGCCCAGGGCGTCGATGGCCAGCTGGGAATCCACCAGGTTCGGCGGCTGTTGGTTGAGGTGGAGGGCGGCGAGCTGGAACAACCCGATCGCGTGGTTGGCGATGATCACCGAGGCCGGTGTCTCGAGCAGCTGACGCTGGACCTCGGCCAGCTCCGCCTCGAGCTCTTCGGGCGGCCGTTGGTCGGCACCGGCGGGCGCCGGGCCCCGCTCGTCGCCGACGGGTTGCTCGCCCGAGGGCGTCCAGATCGTCCCCATCGGACTGCTACCCTAGGTGCAAATGCACATAAGGAAAGCGGGGCCGTGCGCCCCCACCCGGCCATGTCAGATGCGCCCGGGTCGAATGACCGCCACAGCAGTTTGAATCTGCACGGTGGGCGGACGTTGCTTTCCAACGTCCGCCTCTTTCGCGTTTGGAGTGATGCCGCATAGCCACACCGGTTGACAACGAGCTTCGGATCAACGATCGAATCCGGGCGCGCGAGGTGCGCCTCGTCGATCCAGACGGACGCCAGCTCGGCATCAAGCCGTTACCCGAAGCACTTCACATCGCCCGTGAGGCCGACCTCGACCTGGTCGAGGTGGCGCCCATGGCCAACCCGCCGGTGTGCAAGATCCTCGACTACGGCAAGTGGAAGTACGAGGCGGCGCAGCGCGACAAAGAGTCCAGGCGCAAGACAAGCAACGTCCAGATCAAAGAGATGAAGTACCGCCCCAAGATCGGCGGCGGCGACTTCGACACGAAGACCCGGAAGGTCGCTCACTTCCTAGACCAGGGTCACAAGGTGAAGATCACGATCATGTTCAGAGGCCGGGAGATGGCCCACCCCGAGCTGGGGAAGCGCATCCTCGACGACATCGCCGATCGGCTGGCGCCCGGCGCCAAGGTCGAGGCCGCGCCCAAGCTCGACGGCCGCAACATGGTGATGGTGCTGGCTCCCGACAGGCGAGCCCAGAAGGCCAAGCCGGCCCAAGAGCCGCAGCCACAGGAGAGCTGACGATGCCGAAGATGAAGACACACAGGGGCGCGGCGAAGCGCTTCAAGGTGACCGGTACCGGCAAGCTGATGCGCCGCAAGGCGTTCCGCAACCACATCCTGGAGAAGAAGCCCTCGAAGCGCACACGCCGGCTGGCCCGGGAGGCCGAGCTCACCGGCGGCGACCGCGAGCAGGTGCGACGCCTGCTGGGCTTGTAGGCGCAGGCACGGCAAGGAGGTTCTGACGATGGCAAGGGTCAAGCGCGCCGTCCACGGTCGCAAGCACCGGCGGGCCGTCCTCGAGCAGGCTCAGGGCTACTACGGCAACAAGAGCCGCTCGTTCCGGTCTGCCAACGAGCAGGTCATGCATTCGCTGCAGTACGCGTACCGCGACAGGCGGGCACGCAAGGGCGACTTCCGTCAGCTCTGGATCCAGCGCATCAACGCGGCCGCCCGCCAGCACGGCATGAGCTACAGCCGCTTCATCAGCGGGCTGCGCGTCGCCGGCGTCGACGTCGACCGCAAGATCCTCGCCGACCTCGCCGTTACCGACGCCGCCGCCTTTGCGGCGCTGGTCAAGGTCGCAGAAGGGGCGCAGCAAGCCTCCTGAGCCTCGAACTCGGCCCCCACAGCGCCGCCGTCAAGCGCCTGCGCCGGCTCGTCGAGCGGCGGAGGGTGCGGCGTGAAGAGGGTGTGTTCGTCGCCGAAGGTCCCAAGCTCCTCGACGAAGCGCTGCTGGCCAATGCCCGTGTGGTCGACGTGTTCACCGCCCCGGGCGCCGATGAGGCCCTCGTCGAACGGGCCGTCGCGGCCGGTGCCAAGCGCCACGAAGTCGCAGCCCGGGTGCTGGAGGCCGTCGTCGACACGGTCACGCCCCAGCCCGTCGCCGCCATCGTGGGCAACGTCGACGTCGACCTCGACAGCCTCAGTGACGCCACCCTTGTCGTCGTGTGCGTCGACGTGCGTGATCCCGGCAATCTCGGCACGGTCCTTCGTGTCGCCGAAAGTGCGGGAGCAGGCGGGGTAATCTGCTGCGAAGGTTCTGTTGACGCGTTCAGCCCGAAGACGGTGCGGGCTTCGGCGGGGTCGCTGTTCCACGTGCCGGTCGTAGCCGGAGGGGAGCCGCTGGAAGTGCTGGATCGGATGGGGCGCTGGGGGATGCACCGCCTGGGGACTGACGCCCACAGCGGCACGCCCTACGACCAGGCCGACCTCACTGCTCCCACCGCATTCGTGCTCGGGAACGAGGCCCACGGCCTTTCCGACTCCGTGGCGGGCCACCTCGACGGCATCGTCACCATTCCGATGGTCGGGCGCACCGAGTCACTGAACGTCGGCATGGCGGCGGCCGTCCTCTGCTTCGACGCCGCCCGCCAGCGTCGGACCAGCCGACGGTAGGCATGATCGACGTCGACCAGCTGCCCGACGCCGTCATCTGCGTCGACGCCGACCGCACGGTCGTCGAGGCCAACCAGGCGGCGGCGCACCTCACCGGCTACACGCAGGACGAGCTGCGGGGCAGCCGTCTCGATGACCTGCTCGACCCTCGTGGTCGCGACGGCAAGCCGCTTCTGGCCGGCGGGTGGCACCCCTCGGCCCGACTGCGCACGGTGGCCCGCATCCCCGAGCAGGAAGTCCGCATCCGTCGGGCCAACAACGGGCACCTGCGGGCGACCGTCACGGGCCGCTACCAGCGCGACGACGCCGGCAACCTCACCGGCGCCGTCCTGACCCTGCGTGACTTCGGGCGGCGGGCCCACCTGGCTGCGACGGGGATCGAAGTGGTGTCGACGGTGAGCCACGAGCTGCGCTCGCCGCTGACGTCGGTCAAGGGCTACACCAGCCTCCTGCTCAACCGGTGGGAGCGGCTGGGCGAGGCCCAGAAGCGCATGATGCTCGAGCAGGTGCACCATGACGCTGACCGCGTCACCCGCCTCGTGACCGAACTGCTCGACATCAGCCGTCTGGAGACAGGCCGCCTCGTGCTGCGCCGGCAGATGATCTCCCTGAGCGAGGTGGCCAACGACGTCGTCAGTCACGTACGCCTGGAGTATCCCGAACTCGAGGTCGAGACCTCGTTCCCGCCCGGCTTCCCGGAGATCTACGCCGACCCTGACAAGATCGAGCAAGTGCTGACCAATCTCGTCGAGAACGCGGCCAAGTACGCCGATCCGAAGGGCATCCGGGTGAGCGGCGAGATGTGCACGGCCGACGACGAGCACGACATGGTTGCGGTGTCGGTCAGCGACAAGGGGGAAGGCATCCCGAAGTCCGATCTGCCCCGCATCTTCACCAAGTTCTTCCGGCGGGCGGAGACGCGACCGACCGGCTCGGGACTGGGACTCTGGATCAGCCGCGGCCTGGTCGAGGCCCACGGTGGGAAGCTCACGGCGATCTCGGCGCCGGGGGAGGGTTCCACCTTCCGCTTCACGCTGCCGTCGAAGTCCTTCGAGGAGCTCCTCGCGCAGTGATCACCGACGAGCTCGAGCACCTCACGTCCGCAGGCGTCGAGCGCGTGCGCGCCGCCGCCACGCTCGAAGATCTGCGCGCCACCGAGCACGAGCTCTTGGGGAAGAAGTCGGCGCTGGCGTCGTTCAACCAACGCCTGGGCGGCCTTGACGTCGAGGAGCGCAAAGAGGCCGGGCGCCGGGTCAACGAGGCGCGCGCCACGCTGCAGCAGGCGATCGACGACAGGCGCGCCACCCTGGCCGAAGCGGAGAGACGGCACCGACTCGAGGCCGACCGCCTCGACCTGACCGAGGTGCTGCCGGTGCCCGGTCGTGGCCACCTTCACCTCACGACCCAGACACGGGACGAGTTGGAGGACGTGTTCATCGGGATGGGGTACCAGGTCGCCGAGGGTCCCGAAGCCGAGGACGACTGGCACAACTTCGAAGCGCTGAACATGCCGCCCGCTCACCCCGCCCGCAGCATGTTCGACACCCTCTACCTCGACGTCGGCGAGCCGGAGAGTGTGCTGCTCCGCACCCACACCTCCCCCGTGCAGATACGCGTCATGCAATCCCAGACACCGCCGATCTACGTCGTCGCGCCCGGGCGGGTCTACCGCTATGACACGCCCGATCCCCGCCACCTTGCGGCGTTCCACCAGATCGAAGGGCTGGTCGTCGACAAAGGCATCACCTTCGGGGACCTGGCCGGGACGATCGAGGCGTTCACCAACGCCTACTTCGGTCCCGGCACACATTCACGTCTGCGGCCGTCGTACTTCCCTTTCACCGAGCCGTCGGCCGAGTTCGAGGTGACGTGCATCTTCTGCGGCGGCGACGGCTGTCGAGTCTGCTCGCAGACAGGATGGATCGAACTGGGTGGCTGCGGCATGGTGCACCCAAACGTGCTGCGGGCCGGCGGCATCGACCCCGAGGAGTGGACCGGGTTCGCCTTCGGATTCGGCATCGACCGCCTGGCGCAGATGCGTCACCAGGTGGACGACATGCGCGACTTCCTGGTGAACGACATCCGCTTTCTCTCCCAGTTTTAGAGTCGGGCGATGCTCGTCCCTCTCTCTTGGCTCAAAGACTTCGCGCCCGTCGAGGCGGAGACGAGCGAGCTGGTTGACGCCTTCAACGAGCTTGGGCTCGTCGTCGACGGCGTCAGCGAGATCGGCGCCGTGGACGAGGGCGTCGTCGTGGCGCGCGTCCTCGGCACTCGCGAACACCCGGGCGCCGACAAGGTGCAGCTGGTCGACGTGGACGCGGGCGGCGAACAGCTCCAGATCGTGTGCGGCGCCTTCAACTTCGGCGCCGGCGACCTCGTGCCCCTGGCCCGCACGGGCACGACGCTTCCCGGCGGCATGACGATCGAGCGCCGCCAGGTCCGCGGGCAGTGGTCCGAGGGCATGCTTTGTTCGGCGTCCGAGCTGGGCCTGTCCGACGACCACAGCGGGATTCTCGTCCTCGCCGTCGATGCCGAGCCGGGTGTCGCGCTGCGCAAGGCCCTGGCCATGGAGCCCGACGTGGTGTTCGAGCTCGATGTGACGCCGAACCGGCCCGACGCCATGTCGGTCGTCGGCGTGGCTCGCGACCTGGCGGCGAAGCTGGGCGTTCCTTTCCGCTTCCCGGACGTGCCCGCCGTCCCGACCGGTGACAGCTCGGCGACGGTGGTCGTGAAGTCGAAGGACCTGTGTCCACGCTTCACCGCCGTCATCCTCGACGGCGTGGCCGTGGGGCCGTCGCCCGCCTGGCTGGCCCGGAGGCTGACGCTGGCGGGCATGCGACCGATCAACAACGTGGTCGACGTGTCCAACTACGTCATGCTCGAGCTCGGCCAGCCGAACCACCCGTACGACCTGACGCGGCTGGGCGGCTCCGGGCTCCTCGTGCGCAAGGGCAAGAACGGCGAGACCGTCACGACGCTCGACGATGTGGCTCGGGCCGTCGGACCCGAGGACTGCATCATCTGCGACTCCGAAGGCACGCCTGTCGGCATCGGTGGCGTGATGGGCGGCGCCAATTCCGAGATCTCGGATGCGACGACGACGGTGCTGCTCGAGACCGCGTACTTCGACCCCATGTCGATCGCCCGCACGGCCCGCCGCCTCGGCCTGCGCACCGAGGCGTCGGCCCGGTTCGAGCGGGGCACCGACTACGCAGGCATCGAGCGGGCTGTCGCCCGCTTCATCGACCTCCTCGCACAGGTCGCGGGCGCCCGGCCCCTCGGCGGCCTCGTCGACGTGCGAGGCCGGTTGCCCAAGCCCGCCCGGCCACTGGTTCGGACGCGTCGGGTCAACGAAGTGCTGGGAACGGCGCTCACCGGTGACGACCTACGTCGTTACCTGGAGCCGATCGGGTTCGCGTGCGCACCCGCCCGGGGCGGCTGGCGGGTGACCATTCCGTCGTGGCGGCCCGACAGCGAGGCCGAGATCGACGTCATCGAAGAGGTCGCCCGCCACCACGGCTACTCCAACATTCCCCGCACCGTGCCCTTGAGCCCCGACGTCGGCCGGCTGACGTCCCATCAGCGGGACCGTCGCCTGGTGCGCGAGATCCTCGCCGGCGCCGGGCTGTCGGAGGCATGGACAGGCGCCTTCGTCGCCCCGGCTGACTTGGAGAAGGCGGGTCTGCCGATCGAGGCGGTGCGCGTGACCAATCCCCTCGACCAGGCGGAGCCGCTTCTCCGCCCTTCACTGCTCCCCGGGCTGCTGCATGCGGTGGCAACCAACGATCGCCACCAGAACCCCGACGTTCGCCTCTTCGAGGTCGGTCGAGTCTTCGGTCTGCCCCTTCCGGGCGAGGTTCTGCCGACCGAGCGCGAGCTCGTGGCCGCGGCCCTGGCCGGCGCCGACGCGGCAGAGGCCATGAGGGTGTGGCAGGTTCTGTGCTCGGCGCTGAAGCTGGAGCAGGTTGTCACCGAGGCGGGTCCCCAGGCCGGGCTCCATCCGACGCGATCGGCGCGCTTGGTGGCGGCCGGCCACGAGCTCGGACAGATCGGCGAGGTCGACCCCGACGTCGTGGCCGCCTATGAGATCGATGGCCGCGTCGGCTGGTTCTCGGTGGATCTCGCACGTGTGCTCGACGCGCCACGCCGGCCTGCGGTCTTCCGTCCCGTCAGCCGCTTCCCGGCGTCCGACATCGACCTCGCCTTCGTGGTCGAGGACGCGGCACCGGCGGCAGCTGTCGAGTCCAAGCTTCGTGAAGGCGGTGGCGACACGCTCGTGGACGTGCGCCTGTTCGACGTGTTCCGGGGCCCACAGCTGGGCGACGGGCGCCGGAGCTTGGCCTACCGGCTGCGCTTCAACGCCCTCGATCACACGCTGACCGACGACGAGGTGGGCGCCCTCCGCCGGCGGTGCATCGACGCCGTCGAGTCGGCGCTGCCGGCCCGCCTCCGCGCCTGAGGGATTGGGCGTCCGGGGAGGCGTGACGGTCACGTGGCGGCGCGCTGTCGTCGTGGTCGTCGCCATCGCTGCGGCCGCTGTTCTGCTTCCGGCGACGTCAACCCTGCCCGCCCGCTTCGACGTCACGCCGATCGCCGAGGCCGCCGTCGACCGACTGCTCGACGCGGGCACGGTCGCGCTCATCGGCCTCGGTTGCGACCTCGGTCTCACCGGCGGCACGGGGGTGGCAGTCTCCCCTGGCCAGGTGCTCACCAACCGCCATGTGGCCGAGCGCTTCCGGTCCCTCGACGCCGTCTACGACGGCACGCCGCCAGAGTCGATGACGAGACAGCAGATCGGTGTGAGCGCCACCGATGACATCGCCGTCGTCGATGCCCGTGGACTCGCCGTCCGGCCCGTTGCGCTCGCGGTCTACGACCCCCGGCCGGGGGAGCCGGTCTGGGTCGCCGGTTACGCGCACGAGCAGCAGGGCGACGCCCTGCCCAGCGGCTTGGTCGTCAAGGCCGCGAGAGTCGTCGATTACCTCGGCGGCCACGACCTGGGGCAGCGCAGCCGCGTCATGCGGGTCGACGTCGCCGTGCGGGCCGGGATGTCGGGCGGTCCCGTGCTCGACCAGACCGGCCGGCTCGCTGGCCTGATCTTCGCCGTCGACACCAAGACGAACCAGGGGCTGGTGCTGCCGGTGTCGGCTCTCTGGCCGACACTCACCACGGCGCTACCGCCGCCTGCGGGCTGCTGACGCCCGCGTTGCATAAATAATCAGCGTTCCGTATGATTGCCGCCATGTACCGAGTCGGCATCGTCGGGGCGTCGGGCTACACCGGCGCCGAGCTTCTCCGTCTCTGCTTCGAGCACCCGCAGCTGGAGTTGGCGTGGGCCATGGGGGAGACCCAGGCGGGCACCGAGGTCGCCGATCTCTATCCCAGCCTGGCCGCCGCCTATCCGCACATGCGCTTCGAGCCCTACGACGCCACGCTGGCCGACGGCCTCGATCTCGTCTTCCTCGCCCTGCCCCACGGCATGTCGCAGCAGCTGGCCCCGGATCTCCAGCGCAGGGCCGACAAGGTCGTCGACCTCTCGGCCGACTTCCGCTTGCGGGACGCGTCCCTGTATCCGCGCTGGTACGGCGAGGAGCACGCCGCTCCCGAGCTGCTGGGCACGTTCGTGTACGGGCTCCCCGAGCTGTTCCGCTACGAGGTGCAGAAGGCCGAGGCCGTCGCCGTGCCCGGCTGCTACCCGACGGCCGCGGGCCTGGCGCTGGCGCCGCTACTCGTCACCCGCGCCATCCAGGACGAGGAGGTCATCGTCGACGCCACCAGCGGTGTGTCCGGTGCCGGCCGCAGCCTGACGCACGCCACGCACTTCGGTACGGCGAACGAGGACTTCACGGCCTACGGGCTGTTGAGCCACCGGCACACGCCCGAGATCGAGCAGGTCCTGAGCACGCGGGTGCTGTTCACGCCCCACCTGGCTCCGATGACGCGAGGGATCCTGGCCACCTGCTACGCCCGGCCGCGCGACGTGAGCTCGACCACCCAGCTGATCGACGCGCTTGCCGACTTCTACATCAACGAGCCGTTCGTGGTGGTGAGCGACCGCCCGCCGTCGACGAAGGCGACGCTCGGCTCCAACAGTGCGCACCTGACGGCGCGCTACGACGAGCGCACGGGCTGGGTGATCGTGCTCTGTGCGCTCGACAACCTGATGAAGGGCGCAGCCGGCCAGGCCATCCAGTGCGCCAACCTCATGCTCGGTCTCGACGAGACGACGGGGCTGGCGCAGGCTGCGGTCTATCCGTAGATGGGTGTGACCTCGGCCGGCGGCTTCGTGGCCGCCGGCCTGCACTGTGGGATCAAGGATTCGGGCGCGCCCGACCTTGCCTTGGTCGCCACCGCCGACGGCCGCCCGGTCCCGGCCGCGGCCGTCTTCACGTCGAACCTGGCCACCGCTGCACCCGTGCAGGTCAGCCGACGGCATCTGGAGGTGAGCGGCGGGCAGACCGCCGCCGTCGTGCTCAACAGCGGCAACGCCAACGCCTGCACCGGCGAGCACGGCATCGCCGACGCCGAGCGCATGTGCGCCCTCGTTGCCTCCGACCTCGGCTGCCGTCCAG